>DATCFQ010000453.1:0-5959 GCA_036509495.1 Caulobacteraceae bacterium | reverse complement strand
CGCTGCATGATCGTCGCCCGCAACTCCCATCTCCTCGGTGAGGTGGAGCAAGGGAAGGTGACGGGCGAGGACCCCGGCCGCATCGCCGCCGAGGTGTTCCAGACCCTGGCCCAACCCATCTGAGGCGGCGCCCCGCGGAAGGACAATCCATGGACGATCCGGATACGGCGCCGATCAGCCTCCACATGGCCCCCGGGACCTGCGCCCGCGTCCCCGCCATCGCTTTGTTCGAGGCCGGGGCGGCGTTCGAGCCCAGACTCGTCCGGTTCCTGGCCGGAGAGCACCGCTCGGCCGCGTATCTGACGATCAACCCGCTGGGAAAGGTCCCGGCGTTGTTCATCGACGGCGCGGTGATCACCGAGAACGTGGCGATCGTCAGCCATCTCGCGCATCGGTTTCCCGAGGCGGGCCTGATGCCGGTGACCACGGATGCGCTCCAGGAGGCCCGGCAGATCGCGGACCTCTGCTACTGCGCCGCCACCCTCCACCCGATCGTCACCCGCATCCGCATACCAACCATGTTCGCCGAGACGCCCGAGGCGCAGGCGAGCGTCTATCGGCGCGCCACCGAGACCATGCTCCAGAGCCTAGCTGTCGCCGAGCGCCGGCTGCAGGATGGGGCTTGGTGGTACGGCGAGCGGTGGTCGCTGATGGACGCCTATCTGAACTGGGTCTGGTTCCGCATCGCCGGAGCCGGCTTCGAGCCAGGGCCGTTCCCGAGTTGGCGGACCATCATCGCCGCAATGCGGATCGCCCGTCCATACGCCGGCTGCTGGAGTTGGAGGCGAAGCTTGAGGCGCAGCTCGAGGCGGAGGGATTGAGGTTCAGACCGCCTGAGGCTCCACGCCCTTGAGGCGTGTCCTCATGAACTCCCTGGCTTCGCGCTGCGGAGTCGGGGTTGCCCGGCGACTTGGCCGAGGCGCGACCTCGCGGTCGGACTCAAAATCCCAATTGTTTTGCGAGTTTCTGGTCGCCCAGGTCGAGGAAGATGCGCCTTTTGGAGATTCGCCACTTGCCGCGTTAACGGACGTACTCGTCCTCGTACCGCCCGATGCTCAGCACGGCCAAGCCGTTGTCGGGGGTCCGGATCAAGGTGGTGACGTAGCAGCTTCCCCGGGCCGCGTCCTTGCCGACCAAGTCGACCATCCGGTTCGACACGACGTGTCGCATGATCAGGGCATTCTTGCCGTCCGACGTCACGGCTCCGCCGAACCGCTGATGATCGCGCGTCGCCATGCCCACCAGGGCGTCGTGGCCCTTCACCACCGGCGGACCGGCGCCGATCGAGATCTCGGCGTCCGGCGTGAACAGCCCCGCGTATTCTTCGGGCGTGCCGAAGTCGTGGACCACGCCGTAACGATCCATCAGTTCGTAGATCTGCAGCCGATCATCGGTCTGGCCAGACAACGCCGCAGCGGGGACGGTCAGGATCGCGCCTGCGAGGGTGAAAGCGAAGACGATGGCGCCAAGTGCGTGTCGCATTGTCCGACTTCCCCAGTGTCCGCCAAGAATGTCATCGCTAACCGACCGCTCTTCGGAAATCAACGTCGAGGCGGTTGCTGCATCACCGCAGGGCGGGTGATGCTTGCGAAGCACCCTCGAGGTATGCGCTACTGGCCGCGACCAAAAAAGTGCTGTGGAGAGTCGTTCCGCAGCCGGGTGGAATCGTCGTCGAGTGCAAGAGGGGGCGTTCTATGATCCACCGAACTTTCGCTCTGGCCGCCATTACGGCCATCGGCCTGCTGGCCTCGCCCGAACCCTTGTGGGCGCATCATTCGACGGCCGAGTTCGACTACACCAAGACGATCATGGTCGACGGCGTGGTCAAGGAGGTGCAGTGGACCAACCCGCACTCCTATCTGCAGGTCCTGACCAAGCCGGCCGAGGGCGCGCCCGTTCAATGGGGCGTCGAGATCGGCGCGCCCGCGATCAATGTCCGGCTGGGGTGGCGCAAGGACAGCGTCAAGACGGGTGACAAGGTCATGCTCAACATGGCGCCGGCCCGCGACGGCCGGAACTTCGGCACCTTGCGGGTCCTGACCTTCGAGGATGGCCGAAAGCTCGAGGGTGTGGCCGCCAAAATCAAAGTGAACGCCGGCCAATGACCATGACCACAGGGATCGCGGCGAGATCCGCAGCGGCGCGTGTTTTCTTGCTGATCCTCGCGGCGACGGCCGCAGGCGGCGCCGCCGTGGCCCGCCCACCCGATCCGCAAGCCGCGCTCATCGGGGTCTGGGCTCCAGACGATCCTTCGGAACGGCTGCTGGTCCCCGCGGAGGGAGCTGCGCCGCTGACGCCGGAAGCGGCAACGCTGCACGCTCAGCGTCTGGCGGAGCGCAACCGGCCAGATCCCCAGTTCGACCGCACGCGCTGGTGCGCCGGACCTGGCATGCCGCGCATCATGCTCATGCCTTATCCCTTCGAGATCAAGTCGGAGCGCGGCTATCTCGCATTTCTGTTCGGCTGGTACCGTTGGTACCGCCTCATAGACATGAGCGGACAGGAGCCCGAGTTCGTCCTGCCGGCGACCATGGGCTACTCTGCGGGACACTGGGAGGGCCGCACCCTGGTGATCAAGACCGCCGGCATCGAGGACGAGACCGTCCTGGACGCATCGGGACTGCCACACTCCGATCAGATGACGCTCACCGAACGTGTTCGCGTTTTGCCGAGCGGCCATCTGGAGGTGCGTTTCACGATCGACGACGCGGCCTTCTACACCCGGCCGTGGACGTCGGTGGCGACCTACCATCCGGCCCCTCGGGTGACCATCAAGGACGATATCTGCCCGGACCGTATCGCGCGCGGCGAACCGGCCATCGCCGCGAAGCGCCCGTGACGCGAATTCGGTCCGCGCGCAAGAACGGAGGTCCGGCATGAGCCGTCTCGGCAAGCTCGCGGCCGGAGTCGCCGCTCTCTGGCTGGTCATGCACGCACCGGCGCTGGCTCAGTTTAGTCCGCTTCCGCCGACGCCCGACGCGCCAGGTCGGGCTCCATCCGAACCCCGCTATCTCGGCGGCATGTGGGACTCCGAGCGGTTCTTCTTCCAGATCGAGAACCCGCCCTTGCTGCCCGAGGCCAAGGCCAAGGTGGATGGCTACCGGGCGGCGATGAAGTCCGGAAAGATCCTCTCCACCGCCTGGACGTCCTGCAGGCCGGGGGCGGTGTCAGCCATGGTCATGGCGATGAACTCGATCATGGTCCTGCAATCGGCCTCGGAGATCACGCTTCTGTTCGAGGAGCCCCGCCTCGTGCGCCGCATCAGGATCAACGGGTCACATCCGCGGCGACTGGCGCCAAGCTACCTCGGGGACTCGATCGGTCATTGGGAGGGCGACACGCTGGTCGTGGATACGGTCGGGTACAACGGCGACTTCGAGCTCGATGCGTTCGCCTTGCCGACCAGCCGCAAGCTCCACACCATCGAACGGCTCACCAAGTCGCCCGATGGCAAGCGGGTCGACGTCCAGGTGACCATCATCGACCCTGAGCACTACAGCCGGCCGTTCACGGTCAGCCGGGGCTGGAAAGTCAGCGGCCAGCGCCACCAGCTCGAATACGACTGCATGGAGAACCCGCGTGAAGAGGAGTTCTCGAAGGCCTATTTCATCAAGGACCTCTATCGGCCCACCTGCATGCGCTACGAAGGCGAGGGGCAGGAGCTTTCACGCATCGTCTGTCGCAAGCCGAAATAACCGGGCCTCGCCGTTCACGCGCCGCCCGGAAATCGCGCGCCAGGTTGATGGGCGCACAATCCAGCGAAGGCTAGCGGGCAAGGGCCTCCAGCCCCAGCAGCCGTGCAGCCGTGCCGCCGAGGATCTTCTCGCGATCGGTTTCCGACAGCTCGGAATGGAAGCCGACGGGGTCGGGCTCGGACATGTCGAACGGATAGTCGGTGCCCATCATCAGATGGTCGGCGCCATAGGTATCGACCAGATATTTCAGCTCGCGGCGATCGAAGACCAAGGTGTCGAAATAGAGCTGGCGCAGATAGGTGGAGGGTTCGCGGTGGATGTGCTGGCGGCAATCCTCCCGCGCCCGGAAGGCGTGGTCCATGCGGCCGATGTAGCCCGGCAGATAGCCCCCGCCGTGGGCGACGCACAGCCTCAGATTCGGATGGTCGTCCAGCACGCCGCCGAAGATCAGGTGGCCGACCGCGATGGTCGATTCCAGCGGATTGCCGATCAGGTTGTTGAAGTAGTGCTCCGACAGCCGCTGCCCGTGGGTGAAGCCGAGCGGGTGCATGAAGATCAGCACTCCGAGTTCTTCCGCCGCCGCAAAGAAGGGCCGGAACGCCGGCTCGGCTAGTTCGCGTCCGTCCACGTTGGAGGAAATCTCCACGCCGCGGAGCCCCAGCTCCCTGGTCAGTCGTTTCAACTCCTGCACCGCCAACTCCGGCGCCTGCAGCGGGACCGTGCCCATGCCGACCAGGCGGTCGGGGTGGCGGGCCACCGCCTCGGCCATGCCATCGTTGACCATCCGCGCTGCTTGGAGACCAAGCCCTGGCTCCGCCCAATAGTAGTACTGGCCGGGGGAGGGGGAGATCACCTGGATATCGACGCCGATGGCGTCCATGTCGGCGATGTGCTCGTCGATCGAGGCCAGCTTCCTGCCCATCTGCGCGAACTGGCGGCGGTTCACCTCATCGGATGCGGACGAGGAGAAGCTGTTGATCGAGATGGCCGCCGGATTCTGGTGAGGGCGCATCATGGCATCGGCCGCCGGGATCGCGAGATGGCAGTGGATGTCGATGACCTTCTGGCGGCCGTTGCGCCCGGCCACCCGGCCGCCCGAGCCGGCGCCGTGGCCGGGGGTCCCGCCGCAGCTATAGATACCGCCGTCGCTCATGCCCTCGCCTCCGCCGCGGCCACGCGCCCATCGCAAGGGCCGAAGCCGATGGACACAAAGCCCTCGCGCTCGGCCCGGCCGCGGATCAGGACCTCGTCGCCGTCTTCCAGCCACAGCCGGCTCTCGCCGCCGGGGAGGGAGAGGGCGCGGGTCCCGCGCTCGTTGGCTTCCATCAGGCAGGCCTTGGCTTCGTCCTCGGGACCCGAGACGGTGCCGCTGGCGAAGAGATCGCCTGGGCTCATGTCGCAGCCACCGGAGGCGTGGTGGGCCAGCATCTGGGCCAGTGTCCAGTAGATGTGGCGGAAATTGGTGGCGACGATGCGCTGGGGCGCATCGCCCCGCCGGCGCATGGCCTCGGTGGCGAGGAGGGCCTCCAGCCTTACCGCCAGCCCGCCCTCGCTGCGGTCGGCCTGCAACTGCAGGTAGGCTGGGACCGGCGGATCGGCCTCCGGCCGCACGAAGGCCGCCGTCCGGAACGGCGCCATGGCTTCGCGGGTGACGACCCAGGGCGAGATGGTGGTCAGGAAACTCTTTCCGAGGAAGGGCCCGAGCGCCATCTCGAAGAACTGAATGGCTCGGGCGGACCAGTCGTTCAGCAGGCAGTAGCCGAAGATATGATCCTCGGCCTCGCCCATCGGGATCGGATGGCCGAGCGCATTGCCTCGTCCGACGAAGGCGGCGAACTCCAGCTCGAAGTCGAGCTGCGGCTCGGGGCCGAAGACCGCCTGGCCGTCCTTGCCCGCGACCTGGCCCAGCGGTCGGACGACTTCTGCGCCGGACACCCGCACCGAACTCGCGCGCCCGTGATAGCCCACTGGCAAGTGCAGGAACACCGGCCTGACCGTTCCGCCGCCCATGCGCATCATGTGATGGGTGGAGCAGGAGAAGTCGGTGTAGTCGCCGATCGCCGCGGGCAGCTCCATCGACGCGTCCGCCATCGGAACCAGAAGCGTTTCCGCCAGGGAACTCATGCGCGCCTCTTCCGGGCCGCCGGCGCTCAGTAGGCCCGAGAGCCGGTTCCTGAGAGCGGAAACGGTCCCCGGCTCCAGCCCCATCAGAGGATTGAGGCGGCCCACAGCTGCGGCCTCGGCCGCGACGGAGGCGTCCGCCT
>DATCFQ010000452.1:0-5720 GCA_036509495.1 Caulobacteraceae bacterium | reverse complement strand
CGGCGTCCGCCGTCGGCCCGTCGCCGCTTCACGTTCCCGGATCGCCGCTGTAGCGGCAAGGCCATCCATCACTGGCATCTGCACGTCCATTAGGATGTGCCCTGAGGTCGTGGCGGGGCTCTTCCGGAAGTTCAACCAGGGCGACACTTCGACCACGCGCCGGTTCGGCGGCACGGGTATGGGCCTATCCATATGTCGGGAACTGGCCGAGCTGAGGCGCGGCTCGATCGAGGTCGAGAGCGCGATCGATCGGGGCACGACGTTCACGCTCCGACTGCCTTTGGCGAAACTCAGAGCCGGGCGGGGGAGGGCGCGGATCTCCGAAGCCGCCACGCCCGAGGCCAGGCCGTCCGGCATAGACGTCCGGGTGCTGGCGGCCGAGGACAACGTCATCAACCAGCTCGTGCTCAAGACCTTGCTGCACCAGATCGGCGTCGATCCCGTGGTCGTGGAGAACGGCAAGCTCGCTGTCGAGGCCGGAGAGTTCGACGTTGTCTTGATGGATGTGCAGATGCCGGTGATGGACGGTCCGGCGGCAGCCCGCGCCATCCGCGAGCGCGAAACCGCCGCTGGGCGCGGGCGCACTCCGATCATCGCCCTGACCGCCAACGCGACGTCGCACCAGATCGGTGAATACATGGCCACGACGCGGCGTGCGCCCTGTGGCGGCGAGATATGGGAAGCTTACCCAATGTTATCTCACCGAGATAAACTCGACTGAGATCGGGCAAATTGGACGTGCGCCAAAGACGCTGCGCTCGCGGCCGTCATCGTCCGGGGCAGGTGCGTCGCTGTCAGCGCGGTGCGAATCGCGTCGGCGCTGGCCGCAGGCGCTGGCCGCACCCTTGCGGGTTCTGCTATCATGTGATAGCATACGTGATGCCCCAGCTTTTGGTCAGAGATATTCCCCGCGATGTCGTCGAGGCGCTGAAGCGCCAAGCTTCCAGTCATGGCCGAAGCGCCGAGGCCGAGCACCGAGCGATCCTGGAAAAGGCTCTCAGAGCAGGCCGGGAGGCTTTCCGCGCGCGCGCCGGACGCCTTCGAGACGAAACCCGGGGGCGCATCGTCGGCGAATCCGCCGACCTGATCCGCGAAGATCGCGACAGCCGGTGAGTGTCGTCATCGATGCGTCCGTCGCGCTCAAATGGGTGCTCGATGAACCTGGAAAGGAAACCGCCGATGCTCTGCTCGAGGAAGAGCTGATCGCTCCGTCGTTGTGGCTCCTGGAGGCCGCCAACGCCCTTTGGCGGCGCACGCAGCGAGGAGAGATCAGCGGCGAGGAGGCCAAGGAACGCCTGATGGAGCTCTACAGCGCGCCCGTGACGACAACCACGATCGAGGACGATCTGCTGGCTGCCGCCGATTTGGCGAACGTGCTTGGCCACCCAGTCTACGACTGCCTCTACCTAGCGATGGCGATCCGAGAGAACACCTACGTCGTCACAGCCGATAGCCGGTTCCATGCGGCCGTCGACAAGTCGCCGACGCTCAAGGGCATGGTGCGGATGCTGGACGACTACCTAATTGAAATATAACGATAATTTCTGATAACTAATATTGGCGGCCGAGCTACTTCTGCTACTCGATGCGGATCCGCTCGACGGCATCCTGCGTGATCTTGTCCCCGCGCCGATCATAGAGCTTGGTCGTACGTGGAGAGGCATGGTTGGCCATTTCCTGGGCCAACTCCAACGTGCCCTGCTGGCGGCGGGACGGATGAGGAGGGGCGGATGGGCGGCCGGCGAGGCGATCTATCGCGCAGATGGCGCGTAACCAGAAGGGGCGGCGCGATTGTGGCGGCATTGGCCGTCATCCTGGCGGCGGGGGGCGGACCAAGCGCCCAGCTCGCGCCTCAGCCGGAGTACCATCCAAGTCTTGGCGACCTAATGACCATGGCGGTCCAGCCCAGGCACATAAAGCTGTGGGAGGGCGGTCGCGCCCGGAACTGGGCCTATGCGGCCTACGAGGCAAGCGAACTCAGGAACGCCTTCGGCCGCATCGCCCGCACGGTCCCGACCTACCGCAACTCCGATCTGGCCTCGATGGTGGCGTCGAACATCAAGGATCCGCTAGACAGCGTGGACGCCGCCATCAAGGCGCGCGACGCCGGCCGCTTCGAAGCGGCCTATGCGGCGGTGACGCATGCGTGCAACGCCTGCCACCAAGGCCTCGGTCATCCCGAGGTAGTGATCCGCATTCCAGTGACGAGCATGTATCCCGATCAGGACTTCGGCGGCGCCGTTCGAGGCCCGCGCAAGCACTGACCACGATGGGGCGCTGCTCCAGCGGTGGGCTCGACCTTCTTAGTTGGCTGGCTGAGCAACGCCTCCGGGCGCGTTAGCCCGCAGTCGCCGCGGGGTATCCCGACGCGCTGGCCGCAATCGCTGGAGACGGCCGATCAACAGGATGGCGAACTGGCCGAGGCCCGCTCGCGGTCAGTGTCTCGGGTTCCCAAATTCGGCCGTTGACGAGTATGGCCTCACTAGACGGACGCAGCTGTCGTCCGTCCATGACACTGAGCAACCGAACTATCATCGCCTTGGCGACTGCTCCCAACGCGATCTACGTTCTCTGCCTCACCGGGCTCATGGCCTGGCGCCTGATGTGGGGACTGACGCTCCTGCCGAACGGTGCAATGCCCATGGTCATGGGAATTAGCGGCGTTATCCCGATCGCGTCGGTTGCCGTAGCGAACTTTCTCCGCCTTCGCCGCAATGTCTAACGGCCCTCGCGGAGAGAAGCGCACCGGCGACGTGATTGGAGCAGGTCAGCACGGTCGCCAAATTCGCGCCGGGGGAGATCGAGGACAACGCCACAGCGCCCAACAGGGCTCGCCACCGCCGGGGCGGCAAGATCGGCGGCGGTGGCGGCTATGGCGAAGGCGCTAAGAGGCCAGCGCGACATTTGTTAGCTCAGCAACGCTAAGGCCGAACAAACCTCGAACTTGGCAATGCCTCCACGCTCGCCGATGTCTGCTTCTTGCTTTCCGCCGCCGATGGCGCTCACGGGCCTTCTCGGACTTTGCCAACGGTCAGAGTAGGGTGTCCGCTGTCTAAAATTGCGCGGAGTGCGGCGGACGTACACAATGCCAGCCGACGTCGCGCGATGGGGGGAATAGAAGATGGAACTCACGGTCCACGACGCCGTCACCATGCTGCACGGGATGGGTTTTGGGGCGCTTTTGTTGCTCGCGTTCTCCGGCGCCGTCGCGGGTCTCTATTCGACCTCCATCGCCGGGCACGTCTGGAGCGACCGGGAACGGCGGCTGGCCTGCGTTTATCTGGTCGCCATGGCGGCCCTGGCCTGGGTGACGGTGCTGGCTGGCGCGTACCTGGTCTATCCCTGGTACCGAGCCTTACCCCCGCCCGGGACAGTGGATCTAAGCGCCTATCCGCAACGCCTGCTGATGTCTCAGACCTCCACGTCTGGCTGGCATGACATCGGCATGGAGTGGAAGGAGCACATCGCCTGGTTTTCGCCGATCACTCTAACGGCTGTGGCCTACATCTTCATCCGCTACGGAACGCACCTGACGAAGTTCCGAGGCGTGCGGAACGCCGTGATGGCGCTGGCGATCACTGCGTTCGTCGCGACAGCCGTGGCTGGGGTGTTTGGCGCCATGCTCAACAAGTTCGCGCCCGTCCGCGGCGGGCAGACCATCGTGATCATGAAGGGCGAAAAACATGGCTGACGCGGAGGACCTTCCGATCACCAACGGGCCGGGCGCGGCTGCGATCCTGGCTGCGGCTGGCGGCTGCTTCGCCCTGGGCTTGCTGGCGCTGGCGGGCGACGCCTCAGCGCCCCTGGCGCAAGCCCTGAACGTCTGGAAGCCCACGGGTCCCCTGTCCGGCGTGACCGATGTCGCGATCCTCATCTGGTTGGCCCTCTGGGTCGGGCTCAATCGGCTCTGGCGGCGGAGAACGGTCAGCATGTCCCGCGTGAACCTCGCCGCCATCCTACTTTTCGTGGGCGGTGTGCTGCTGACCTTCCCGCCGTTCATGGATTTGCTACAGGGCAAATAGAAGGTGGCGGTCTCAATGAATCCTGACCTGACCTGAAGACAAGGACTTCCCATGCCTCAGCGCCACATTCGCCGATGGACGGTTGCGGCCTGCGCAGCCTTGGCAATGGGCATGGCGGGCGCCGCCCATGCGGGCCCGCCGTTCATCACCGACGACCCCGAGCCCGTCGATCTGGGCCATTGGGAAGTCTACGGCTTTTCCACCGGAACCCACGTGCAGGGCGACAGTTCCGGCGTCTTGGCGGGAACGGAAGTCAACTATGGCGCCGCACCCAATCTGCAGCTGCACGTGATCGTACCCTTGGCCTACGACGCCCCGACGCTCGGCTCAACGCAGGTGGGCCTGGGCGATGTGGAGTTGGGCGCCAAGTACCGTTTCATCACGCCGGGCGAGAAGGACTGGTTCCCGCAAGTGGGAGTTTTCCCGCTCATTGAGGTCCCTACCGGCAATCCGGATCGGGGGCTCGGCGATGGCAAGACGCGCTTCTTTCTGCCGGTCTGGTTACAGAAGGATTTTGGCGGTTGGACCACCTATGGCGGGGGTGGTTATTGGGTAAATCCGGGCCCCGGAAAGAAGGATTATTGGTTTCTCGGCTGGCTCCTACAACGCCAAGTCACCAAGCAGCTTGCGATCGGCGCCGAGGTCTTTCACGACACGGCGATGACCGTCGGCGGGCGAGATTCGGCCGGCTTCAACGTTGGTGGTGTGTATGACTTCAACGAACACTATCACCTGCTGTTCTCAGCCGGCCGAGGCCTGCAGGACGCGCGCGACACGAATGAATTTTCCTACTACCTCGCGCTACAGAAAACGTTCTAGTGCACTGAACCAGTCATAGGATTCACAAGTCGATTGTGTCGTGCGAGTCTGGGTGCATGGCTCAGACCGTATCGATGATCGTCTCCGCCGAGGATCGTGCGCGCTTGGCCGCGATCGTCGGCGACCGCAGCCGGCCGCTCAAGCATGTGCAGCGCGCCAAGATCGTCCTTCACTCCGCCGATCGGTTGCCGGCGGTCGAGGTGGCCCGCCGCTCGGAGATCAGCCGCCCGGCGGTGTGGCGCTGGCAGCGGCACTATGCCGAGGGCGGCGTCGAACGGCTGCTGCGCGAGGGGAGCCGCAAGCCCGGCAAGCCGCCCACGCCGACAGCCGTGGTGGCCAAGGTGCTGGCGCTGACCTGCGCCGAGCCGCCGGGGGAGACTACCCACTGGACCGGCCGGGCAATGGCCAAGGCGGTGGACCTGTCGCTCAGCACCGTCCAGCGCATCTGGGAGGCGCACAAGCTGCAGCCTCACCGCTGGCGCACCTTCAAGCGCTCCAGGGACCCCGCCTTCGCCGAGAAGGTCGAGGACATCGTCGGCCTCTACATGCACCCGCCCGCCCATGCGGTGGTGCTCAGCATCGATGAGAAGTCCCAGATCCAGGCGCTGGACCGCACGCAGCCGGGCCTGCCGCTCAAGCCCGGCAAGTGCTCCACCTGGACCCACGACTACAAGCGTCACGGGACCACCACCCTGTTCGCCGCCTTCAACATCCTGGACGGGGTGGTGCACGGGCGCTGCATGCAGAAACATACCCATCAGGAGTTCATCCGCTTCCTGAACGCCGTCGAGCGCCAGCTCCCCACCGGCAAGCTCGTCCACGTCATCCTCGACAACTATGGAACCCACAAGCACCCCAAGGTCAGAGCCTGGCTCGCCC
>DATCFQ010000451.1:0-3215 GCA_036509495.1 Caulobacteraceae bacterium | reverse complement strand
TCGGCTCGCTCGCCTTCGAGCGCACGAAGCTGCGCTCGGCCGGCATGTGCTCCATGTGCTCGGCCATGCCGTCGAGCACGGCGCCCATCCGCACCGTCACGCCCGAGGGCGGCACCTCCGAAAAGACCGCCGTGCAGTTCGGCTTGGCGAAAATCGCGCTGGCCAGATCGACGCCGACCTTGCGTTCGTCGATGTCGAAGGCGAGCACGAACTCGACGTCGCCGGGCTCATAGCCGCCCAGATCCCAGTGCATGAGGCCAGCGCCGTTGTCGTTGGCCGACCTGTAGTAGGCGACGCCTTGCACGAGTGAACTCGCGCAATTGCCTACGCCCACCAGGGCCGCGCGAATTGTCGCCATGAGCTTTCCCTTCGGGGACTTTGACTTGCGGTGGCCGGGCCGACGTCCGAAGAAGACTCCGACCAAACCGTTCTGGAGAGACCCTCGACGGATCGGTGGCTGGTTCGCCTTAAGGCGCGGGGAAACTAGCGCCTGGCGCCCCTTGTCACAAGGCGGTCATGACCGAGTCGTTCCGCATGAGGCAAGCCCGGTCATGACGCAGCCCGGCGTTTCGAGCGCCCCGGCGCCAGGGCGGCCGCCCGAGATCGAGGAACCGACGAACCGATATTTCATCCATCCGCTCGCGCGCGCCCTGGTTTCCCTGCTCGTCCGAACGCCGGTGACGCCGAACCAGGTTTCGATCGCCAGCGTCTTCGCCGCGGCCGCCGCGGCCGGCTGCTATCTGGAGCTGCGATGGCCGTGGGCGGCCCTGTGCGGCCTCCTCTTCCAGTGCGGCTGGCATGTGCTGGACGGGGCCGACGGCGACCTCGCGCGGCGGACGGGGAGGGCTTCGCCCATCGGCGAGCTCGTCGACGGGGTCTGCGACCACATCAGCCAGGCGCTGATCTATCTGGCGTTCGCGGCGATCCTGGAGCGGCGGATCGGCGCTCTCGCCTGGGGCCTCGCCGGCGCGGCCGCGCTATCGCATTTCCTCCAGGCCAACGCCTTCGAAACCGGGCGCAAGACGTACAGGCGGTGGGTCCATGGCGCGGGCTGGATGCGCCAGAACCTCGAAGGAGTGCGGAGCGCCGGACGCCTCCAGGGCCTTCTGGGCGCACTCTATCTGGGCGTCTCGGCCCTGACCAATCCCAAGGAGGAGTCAGTGGAGGCGGCGATGGCCCGGGCGACCGGGGCCGGCGCCGCGGATCAGGCGCGTTCCTCCTACCGCGCCCGCTTCGCGCCCCTGGTCCGATCGAGCTTCTGGCTCAGCGCCAATACCCGGACCCTGGCGACGTTCCTCAGCATGCTGGCGGGCAGCCCCCTGTGGTTCTTTTTGTTCGAGATCGTGGTCCTGAACCTGGCGCTCGCGGTGCTGATCGGTTTGCGCCGCCGGGCCAACGCCGGCTTCGCCGATCTCTATGCCGCCCGCCCCCAACCCCATTAGGCCGCCCGGGCTCCGAATTGCAGCTTCGCCAGGCGCGCGTAGAGGCCGCCCCGGCGCAGCAGCTCGTCGTGCCGGCCCTCGTCCACCACCCGGCCGCCGTCCATGACGACGATGCGGTCCGCCTCGAGGACGGTCGAGAGGCGATGGGCGATCACAAGGGTGGTGCGGCCCTCCATGGCCTGACGCAGGGCCTGCTGGACCAGGCCTTCGCTCTCGGCGTCCAGGGCGCTGGTCGCTTCGTCGAGCAGGAGGACCGGCGAGCGTCGCATGAGGGCGCGGGCGATGGCGAGCCTTTGCCGCTGACCTCCGGAAAGCGTCTTGGCCTGCTCTCCCATCAGGGTGTCGAACCCCAGCGGGAGCGCCGAGAGAAAGCCTTCGGCCTGGGCAGCGCGGGCCGCCTCGCGAACCTGCATCGCCGTGCCTCGGGGCGAGCCGAAGAGAATGTTTTCGGCCGCCGAGCCCGAGAAAAGCGGAGCGTCCTGGGCCACCAGCGCCATCCGCGAGCGGACCTCGCGCGGATCGGCGGCGGTCAGATCCACGCCGTCGAGCCGGATCGTTCCTTCGGCAGGGTCGTAGAAGCGCAGCAGCAGGCGCAGGACCGTGCTCTTGCCGGCGCCCGAGGGTCCGACCAGCGCCACGCGTTCGCCGGGTCGCGCCGCGAGGCTGAAGTCGTTCAGCGCCGGCGGTCCGGGGCGCCCGGGATAGGCGAAGCGGACATGCTCGAAGCTGACCTCGCCGCGGGCTGGGTTCGGCAGGCGCGTCGGCCGCGGCGGGGCGGCGATACCGGGCGTGGTGTCCATGATCTGGACGATGCGCTCGGCCGCGCCCGAGGCCTTCTGGATCTGGCCCCACACTTCGGAGAGATCCTTCACCGCGTTGGCGGCGAAGAAGGCGAGGGCGAGGAGCTGGAAGAGCGCCCCCGGCGAGAGGCTGTGCTGCACGCTGACCGCGAGCGCCGACTGGTAGAGCAGGGCCAGCATGCCGCCAAAGACGAGCGTGATCATCAGCGCCGAGAGCACGCCGCGCGCCCGCAGCTGGGAGCGCGAGGCTTCGAACGCGTGCTCCACGGCGGCGTCGAAGCGCGCGGAAACCGCGTCTTCCTGCCCGAAGGCCTGGACGGTCTCGAGGCCGGCAAGCCCCTCGCCGGCGTAGCCGACCGCCTCGGCGAACCGGTCCTGGGCGCGCACCGAGAGCCGCTGGAGACGGCGGCTCATGAGGAACATCGGGGTCAGGAGGACCGGGATCAGCAGGAGGACGATGCCGGTGAAGTTCGGGCTCACCACCACCATCCAGATGAGGGCGCCGGCGAGGGTCACCATGTTCCTCAGGGCCACCGGAACCACGGTGCCGACGATGCTCTCGACCATCGTCATGTCGGTGGTCATCCGCGACAGCACCTCGCCGGTCCGCAACCGCGCGAAGTGGGTCTGGTCGAGCCCAAGGACATGGCGGAAGACCACCTGCCGCAGATCGGCGACCACCCGCTCGCCGAGCTTGTAGAGAAAGTAGAGCCGAAGCCCGGTCGTCACCGCCAGGACCCCGACCAGGCCGCCGGCCCACAGGAACATTCTCACCAGGGCCGGCCGGCTGTGGGCGGTCAGGCCCTGGTCGATAACCCAGCGCGCGCCGGCGGTGAGGAGCAGAAGCGTCGCGGCCGAAACGAGGAGGAAGAAGAGGCCCATCAGCGCGTCGGCCGGATGGTCCCGCACGAACGGGGCGAGGCGCATGAGAGGGCGAAGCTCGCGCCCTTCCGGGCGTCGCCAGCCGTCGGCG
>DATCFQ010000450.1:0-2905 GCA_036509495.1 Caulobacteraceae bacterium | reverse complement strand
AGATGGATTCCAGCCTGCAGCCGTTCATCAAGGAACGCCCCTACGTGGCCCTGGCCCTCGCCGTGGGAGTCGGCATCCTGCTGGCGCGGACGTTCGCGAGCCGCGGGCCCAGGGTCATCTACGTCGAACCGCCGCCGCGTGAGCCGTCCACCCACTAGCCTGGGGCCAAATGGCGGGCGACCGATGCTAGGGTCCGGACTCAATTCGCTCCCTGACATCGGCCATGAATCTCAATAGGTCATATTGGATTGTCATCCCGGAAACTCGCGGAGCGAGTTATCCGGGATCGCCGCAAGCGCCGACGCCCACCCCTCGAAGCGCTTAGGGCGCATCCTTGAAATCAATAGCACTTAGTGCTACACCTAGCCCATGACCGATGCTGACGAACCCATGCGGATCTTCAAGACCGCCTGGTTCGCCAAGGCTGGGCGCAAGGCGCTGGTGGAGATCTGCAATGACCGCGACGCGTAGGTTCAAGAGCGACGCCTTCGAGGCGATCCATAGCGCCGTCGCCGGCATGAAGCGCGCCGGCACGATCGACAAGGCGACCATGCGCGATTTCGATGAAACCTGCCTGGCCATCACGCCGGCCATCGCGCCGGCGGCGATCAAGCAGCTCCGCGAGGCCAACAAGGTCAGTCAGCCGGTGTTCGCCCGCTACCTCAACACCAGCGAAAGCACGGTGGAGAAGTGGGAAACGGGCGCCAAGAAACCGAGCGGCGCAGCGCTCAAGCTGCTCGCCATCGTCCAGAAGCACGGGCTCCAGATTCTGGCTTAGCCAGAGCCCGATCGCCATGGCCGAGCGTTCCTGGAGAAGATCGGAGTGAACCCGTGAACGCCATGACCTACAAGGGTTACGCCGCCAGGATCGAGGTCGATCCGGACGACGAGATCTTCGTCGGCCATCTCGCCAGCGTCAACGACATCATCGGCTTCCACGCCGATACGGTCAGTGGTCTCACCGCGACGTTCCATGAGGCCGTGGACGACTACCTCGCCACCTGCGCAAGGCGCTCCTGAAGCCCTATCCCGGCCAGCTCATGGTCCGCGTCGATCCCCAGGTGCACGCCGCCCCGCCCTGGCGGCGGAGCTCGCGGGCGAGAGCCTGGCGAAGTGGACCGAGGAAAAGCGGCGGGACACGGCGCGCGGGAGAGGCGGACGTAGGGCGCTTGGCGCCGCCCTAAACCGCCACGAAGTTCTCCGCCCTGAGCTCTGGCTCGCCGTCGAACCGATAGGCCACCAAGGGGCCGACCTCGGCGACGCTGTAGTCGACACAGGCAACCTTGGGCGTCATCGGCGCGAGCGCCTCCCTGGGATCCAGCCAATAGTGACCGATGAAGGTCGGGCGGTCGGGCTCGGCCCATAACGGTCCCGAAATGGAAGCTGGCGATGGTACCTGTCTGCACGAGGCGCCTCGGCAGCCCCCGTGTTGATGGTGAGCTAAGCAGCCGCCGCGATTGCCGAGCTGCCAGTCAGTGTTTCGACGACGGCCTGCATCACCGGCGCCGCCACACCATTGCCGAGGATCCTGATCTTGTCCCGCCTAGTGCCGCGCTCCATCCGATAGGGCGCGTCGATCCCCATCGCGGCCATCAGCTCCGGGACCTGCAGCATCCTCATTCGGGCCTCGCCATTTTCCCAGGTGACCAGAGCAAATCGGTCAAGGGTCGTTAGAGTCCTCAGCGGTCGGTCTAGAGTCTGCCAACCGCCTGCACGGTCGGAGCCATAGTAGACGATCAAGAAGGGCGTGCCCGCGCCGAGCGCGGCGATAGCGCTCTTGGCTCTGTCCAGCGTGGCCGTGGCGCGTCCTTCCTTGAACAGTGGTGAGGTTCGCCATGCACCTCGTTGACAGATGATCTTGGAGGCAGCCGTGAAAATTGCAGCGGTGGGCTGGACGGCCCGCGGTTGCTCGCGCCGATCACCCATAATGAACAGTCGCTTTCGGTTCTGCGGGACGCCGAACGAAGCGGAGTCGAGCGACTGGAGGCGGAGATTGTAGCCGTGGCGCCTTAGCTCGGCGATCAATCCTTCAAACCCGTTCCACTGGCGCATGCCGTTGACGTTCTCAAGGATGATCCAACGCGGCGTGAGGTCTTCGATGAATTTCTTTACGTACCAGCCCGATCGCTGGCTTTGCTCGCAGCGCTCTCGGGCTCCGCGCGCGATCGAATGGTTGGTGCATTCTGGCGAAGCGATGAGCAAATCGACCTTGCCGATCCCATCAAAAATCTCGGGTCCGACCGCGTCCGAAAGTGTGTAGGTCAGGATATTTCGCCGGGCGGTCGGAAAGTTGTCTGCGTAAACGGCGGTCGCAACGTCCCACGCATCGACCGCCCCTACCATCCTCACGCCGGCGGCGCGTGCGCCCCAGCTGCTGCCACCGCCGCCGCAGAAAAGATCGATGGCTCGGATGGTCATTCGACGTCCACTATGGCTCAGCAGTTTCTTGCAAGCTGCCAGGCATCGGAGCAAGGCGCAACCCCACGGAGATCGCTCGTTTAATCCGCGCCTTGCACCGCGCGGGACAGTCTTTGACCTGATGTTCCCAGAGCCTGACAACAACCCAGCCCGCTCGGCGAAGAGCGCGTCGGTTACGGGTGTCCCTGCGGATCGTGTGAGCGATCTTGAGGTCCCACTTCTCTGACAGCTTCATGTGCCAAGCGTTGAAATTCCAGCCATGCCAAAAGTCACCATCGACCAGCACGGCGACGCGCGCCTCCCTCACCACGAAGTCGGGGCGTCCAGGCAGGTCACGGACTTGCGACTCATAGACGACGCCGAGCGCCAGAAGCATTTTCTCTACTGCGAGTTCCGGCTTTGTGTTTCGCCCTCTGATGCGCGACATGACGACGCTTCGCTTCTCGGCGGACATGATGTCGCCCCGATGCGTTCGGGTAGGTTTTGA
>DATCFQ010000449.1:0-3523 GCA_036509495.1 Caulobacteraceae bacterium | reverse complement strand
GGTCGCCCTTCTGGACCATGCGGTCGGGGTTGGCGCAGATCAGCTCGAGCCCGCGCGCCAGGGCGATTTCGAGCCGCCCGAGATAATCGTCCGGCGTCTCGTTCTCCTCGTCGAACGGACCGGTGGCGCAGATGAAGGAGGCGTCCTCGATGCGGCCGGTGAAATCCAGGCCCAGCCCCTCGTAGAGCGGATCGTCGCGGTCCGGCCCCAGCTTCCAGACCGGCCCCGGCGCGCGCTCGGCCAGCAGCGCCCGGGTCGCATCGCCGGAGGTGACGAAAGCCGACCAGGCCTCGCGCGGGGTTCCCACCCCTTCGAGCTGGCCATAGAGCGCCCGCGACGGGCGCGGGGCGTTGGAGATCAGCACCACCGGGCCGCGCTCGGACCGATAGCGGGCCAGGGCGGCGCAGGCGGCCGGAAAGGCCTCGCGGCCGTTGTGGATCACCCCCCAGACATCGCAGAGGATCGCGTCGTAGGCGTCGGCGATCTGGGAAAGGCCGGAAAGCAAGGTTGGAGATGGCATCACCGACCCGGGGCTACCGGGCGTGGCTGCGGCCGTCAATGCATTCTACCGCGCTGCAGCACGCCTCAGCGTGGTCTGCATGAAGCTGGCCGGCGGATCGGTCTCGGCCAGCACCGCGTCGCGGATGGCGCGGGGCTCGCCGAACAGGTGCCCCTGGCCGAAATTGATGTCGAGTTCGAGCACGTCGATCACCTGCCGCTCTTCCTCGATCTTCTCGACGATGATCTCGGCCCCGTAGCGGCGCGCCAGGCCGGCGAAGTCGGAGGCGTGCAGGTCCCGCATGGGCCGCAGCGACAGCCGTCCGTCGTCGCCGTCCTGCATCTGGGTGATCAGGGTCTGGGCGGCGATCTTGATGAACTTCACGTCCGCCCGCTGCAGCTCGCGGAAATCGAGGTCGAGCTGGGAGACCTTGTCGATCGAGAAGCGGAAGCCGAGGTCGGCCAGCTTGGCCATGTTGCGCGCCTCGACCGAGCCGCGCTGCGCGAAGGCCGGCAACCCCAGTTCGAAGATCAGCCCACCGGCCATGTCCTTGTTCTCGGAGAGGAACTCCAGGAACTGCGGGAAGAAGGCGTCGTCGCCCAGCGACGACAGCGAGATGTTGCAGAAGATGGCGACCTTGCGGTCCTGCTTGGCCAGCCGGCGCACGATCTGCACGCAGCGGAACAGCAAGAGGTTGTCGATGGCGGTGACCAGGCCCTCGGGCTCGGCCACGCTCAGGTACTGGGCCGGCATCATCACCTGGCCGGTGGCGTCGCGCAGCCGCGAGAAGCTCTCGTAGAACACCGTCCGCCGCTGCGGCAGGGTGACCACCGGCTGCAGATAGAGGTCCACCCGGTTCTCGGCCAGGGCCTCGCGCACGGTGTTGAGCAGGGCCCCGGTCTGGGCCGGGGCGCGGCGGAAGATCTGCGGGCGCTCCTCCTCGGCGGCCTCGCCGCCAAGGCCGCCGGCCAGGCGCTCGTCGAGGCTGGCGCTCATCCGCTGGATCAGATCCTCCAGCATGCGGACCTCGAAGGTCAGTTCCTCGGAGCTGCGGACCGCCTTCTCCTGAACCGCCTCGGCCAGGACCGCCAGACTCTCATTGATCTGCTCGAGCTGGCCGGTGACCATCAGGTGGGCCTGCTTCAGCATCTCGAAATCGCGCTGCAGCGACTTCTGGTCCATGGAGCGACCGACCACGCCCTGCAGCGAGAGCCCCAGGCCCAGAAGCGCGAACGCCGTGGCGCCGGCGACCCAGCCGCCCGCCACCCGCCACACGAGCAGGGCGATGGTGACGGCCAGGCAGATCGAAGCGCCGCCTAACAGCGCCATGGTGAGCTTGCGCATGGTCCCGCCGGATCGAATCGTTGGATTATCCGCTGCCCAGGCTTCGCCGTCGAACGGTAATGATCGTGGAGCCGGCCGCGAGATCAGCTAGCTTGACCGGTCAAGCCCCGGAAACGCCATGGCGGCCATCGACGAGACCCATGATCCGAAGCTGAAGAGCTGGGCGCCGAGCGCCAATCTCCCCGGCGCCGCCCCGCCACGGTCGGCGTCGCCATCGGCGAGCTGATCCTGGACGGGGCCGCGGCGGCGGACCTCTTGCCCGCCGAGGCGCGGGCGGCGGCGATGGCCTGTCGGTCGGATCGGTTGAACGAGCTGATGGCCCTCGGCCGAGAGGCTTCGCGCGCCCTGCGGCGAGGATTGAGCCGGCTGCTATCCGATCCCGCCCCCATCGCCTACCACGGCCGCGCCTCGAGCATCGTCGCCAGCGGCGCCGAGGCGCGCCGGCCTATCGGCCAGGCGCCGCCGCGGGACGGGACCCCGCCCGAGGTTCGCCCCTCGCGCGGGCTCGACTACGAACTGGAGCTCGGCGTCTATATCGGCGCGCCCTCGCGACAAGGCCGGCCGATCCCGATCGGCGAGGCGGCCGACCACACCTTCGGCGTCTGCCTGCTCAACGACTGGTCGGCGCGCGACATCCAGGCCTGGGAGTACCAGCCGCTCGGACCCTTCCTGTCGAAGAACTTCGCCACCAGCGTCTCGCCCTGGGTGGTCACCGCCGAGGCGCTGGAGCCTTTCCGGGTCGCTCCGCGCGCCCGGCCCGAGGGCGATCCGGCGCCCCTGCCCTATCTGAACTCGCCGAGCGACCAGGCCGAGGGCGGCTATGCGATCGGCATGGAGGCGTGGGTCTCGACCGCGGGGATGCGGGCCTCGGGCCTTAGGCCGACGCGGCTCTCGCGGGCCGACGCGTCGGATCTCTACTGGGCCATCGGACAGATGATCGCCCACCACGGCTCGGGCGGCTGCGGCCTGAACAGCGGGGACCTGCTGGGCTCGGGCACGGTGTCAGGCCCTGAGCGTCGGGAGGCGGGATGTCTGCTGGAGATCGCCGTCCGCGGCGCCGAACCGGTGCGCCTGCCGTCGAGTGAGACGCGCAGCTTCCTGGAAGATGGGGACGAGGTTGTCCTCACCGCGCGCTGCGAGCGGGAGGGCTATGTCGGCATCGGCCTGGGCGAGTGCCGGGGGATTGTTTCACCGGCCGCCTGACCTCGTGGCAGACGTCGTCGACTCCTCCTGCTCCGCCCCGGCGACCGGTCGCAAGAGCGAACCACGGACCTCACGGACCACACGGACGAGGTCCCGATCATAGTCCTGTGTCCATTCGTGAGGTTCGTGAGGTTCGTGGTTGAATCCTGCCGCTTCCCCCCCGCCGCCGCGTCGAAAGATCAAACCACGAACCTCACGAACATCACGAACATGCGAAGGCAGGTTCCGTCCGTGTGGTCCGTGAGGTCCGTGGTTTGATAGGCGGCTTCGCCGCCCTGGCCGGGAGCTGAAGTCCCTCAGCGCGGATGGGCGGCACAGACAAGGCTTGGATCAGCGTCCGCGAGGTTCGCCAGGTCAAGCGAACCAGACCCCAAAAGAAAAGGAGCCCGGCGAACCGGGCTCCTTCCTTACTCAGTCGCTTCGATCGGATCAGAAGTTGATGTTGATCGACGCGCGCCGGTTCAGCGGCTCTTTCAC
>DATCFQ010000448.1:0-2567 GCA_036509495.1 Caulobacteraceae bacterium | reverse complement strand
ATTGACTACATTTTCTTAAAGTGTTTCGCTGGTCGAGTGCGAGCAGGCGACGGGCCCGGACTGGAAGCCGGCCGCCGCGGCCCGCCTTCACAGAAAGGCTCATCATGAGCGACGAAAGCATCCTCAAGCGCATCATGGACCGCGGCACCGCCATCGGGTTCGACGGATCCCAGACCCCCAGCCCCGACGCCGTCGTCAAGGGCCACGAGTCCGCCTGGGGCGGCCCCGGCAACCTCTACCCCATCCGCCCCTACACCCTGACCCCTCCCGCCCTGGAGGCCTTCACCGTCCGCGAGCGGATCCACGTCATGGTCGACGGCCTCGGCGAGGACATCGTCGACCTGCACGGCATGGCCATCTACCGCCGCCACGACCCCTTCGCCGCCGACGGCACCGAGCTGGAATGGGTCACCTCCACCATCACCGCCCAGTTCCTGACCCTCCAGGTCACCGGCCACAGCGAGATCTTCGGCCAGGTCAAGGTCAACAACACCCCCACCAAGCCCGAAGGCGCCCGCGTCCGCCCCACCCCGTCCCGCGACGGCAGCACCCTCATGCCCATCAAGGACTGCGTCACCGACATCTACCCGCAGTTCGAGATCGAGGAACTCGGCCAGGTCATCCACACCGGCGACCGCGTCGTCCGCCTCGAGTCCCGCATCGCCATGGTCCCCCCCATCGGCGACGTCTCCCGCACCTCCGCCAAGTACCCCCTCTACGACAGCGAGAACCGCCAGGTCGGCGAGCTCATCGCCGCCGACATCGAAATCGGCGCCCTCCTCCACCACGTCCCGATCAGCAGCGCCACCATCTCCCCCGCCCTCGCCGAAGTACTCCTCAGCGCGTAAATCACTCTGAGCAGACCGCTGCGGAAAGCCCGCCGGCCAGAAGCCGGCGGGCTTTCCGCATTTCCTGAATTCCAGAGGGCAAAGCTCCTTCATGCACCGGCACGCGCAGGCCGCCTTTAGAGCCCGAAGACATGAAACGACACAGCCCTCCCGGAGCCGGTACAGCGGAAGCTCCGGAAGGGCCGCGGCAAATCGAATTTTCGAGCTATGCCATCGGCTATCCCTGCCCGAACATCTCGTTCATCCGCTTTGCCATCTCTTCGCCTGACACATCTTCCACGTGCGAGGCGACCACCCAGCCATGACCGAAGGGGTCGACGATGTAGCCGTCACGGTCGCCGTAGAACTGGTCGGTGGCGGGGCGCTTGACCGTAGCGCCGTGCTTTACCGCCTGGTCGATGGTGGCGTCCACGTCCTCGACGTAAATGTAATGGTACTCTTGAGAGCCAGGGAAGCCGTCGGTCGGAGGTGCCTGTGTGCCCATGAACTCGGACGCGTCTTCGACCATGACGACGGAGTCGCCGATCTCGAGTTCGGAGTGAATGATCGTGTCGCCCGGCCCTGGGGTCCGCATGCGCTCGGTCGCCCCGAATACATCGGTGTAGAACTCGATGGCCTTGGCTGCCCCATTTACGATGAGGCAAGCATTGACCCGGCGGTAACTGTCTGGGATTGGATTTACTTTACCTGCCATGATTCAGTCCTCCTGTCGTTTGTGGTCTGCGCCCGTACTAGGCTCTACACTACTCGCATTACTGGTCCGGACCGTTTCTTAATTTCTTCTGCGTTACCTTCGCGTACGACCGAGGCAGCGTCACCAGCGCCGTCAACTCTATCGCATCTAGCCGACGGCAGCTACCGTCAAATGGGGCCCGCTGAGCTATTGACAGCACGGTATCGCTCAACTGGCCTGCGATGATGCGGCGCAACCTTGCGAAAAACCTATTAAGATCACAGAAATGGTTATTTTGCATGGTCATGCGATTCGCCAGGGCGACGACGGCTGAGTGCCGGCCGCGCGCCCGCTGACCCGCAGCCCGTAGACGGGCCGGTTCTCACCCGGTAGCGAAACGGTTCCCAGGAACGCGTGCCCGGTCAGGTGGCACCAGGCGGCGAGGTCGATGAGCGCGGCCGGATCGGTGGCGATCAGGTGGATGACTGTTCCCGCGGGCATCCGCTGCAGACGGGCGCGAAGTTCGATGAGCAGCTCGCCGCAGGCTTTGTCGCCGCCATCGACCACTAGCGTGTCCAGGCTTACCTCCTACAGGGCGGTGCCAGCCGTGACAAGCCGAACGCTATCAACCGGCGCTAACGAGGGCCATCACAGCCGTGAGCGCCGCTGGCGAACGCTGGCCATGCTGCCCGGCAGCGTCGGCGGCTTAGCGCTGTACGGATGCAACCGCGAACTCCGCGCTGCTGATCTCTTCCAGCCGCCTGTTGCGCGTCTCGCGGCCGACCCAAGCGAAGATCGCCAAGCCGAGCAGCAGCGGGACAGCGCCGATAACAGCGGTCAGGGCGATGGACGGAGTGGTGGTCGCCGCAACGACCAGGGCGATTATCAGTACGCCGCCCGCCTTGGTTACGCCCGCCGCCAGCCCGGTGCCTCTCGACCGGATCCCGGTCGGGTAGACCTCCGAGGCGTACACCGTGATGATGGCGCCGACCAGGGGAATCCCAGAGAGCGGGACAACCAGCAGCGTGAGCAGCAGGGCGTGATTG
>DATCFQ010000447.1:0-2432 GCA_036509495.1 Caulobacteraceae bacterium | reverse complement strand
TCCGGCGAGAGCCTGGCCAGGACCACGCTCGGCCGCTGGCGCGACGGCGCGCGGATCAATCTGGAGCGGCCGGCGCGGGCCGGTGACGAACTGGGCGGCCATATCGTCTCGGGCCACGTCGACGGGGTGGGCGAGGTGGTCTCCATCGCCCCGGAAGGCGGCTCGCACCGGGTCCTTGTCCGTGCGCCGCAACCCCTGCACCGCTTCATCGCCCCCAAAGGCTCGATCACCGTCGAAGGCGTGTCGCTGACCGTCAACGAGGTCGAGGGCGAAGTGTTCGGCGTCAACGTCATCCCCCACACCTGGGAAATGACCACGCTGGGCGCGCTGAAGGCCGCAGACCCCGTGAACCTCGAGATCGATATGCTGGCGCGCTATCTCGCCCGGTGGCAGGAGACCGCCTAGCCATGGAAGACACGCCGATCTCAGCCGTCGAGGACATCATCGAGGACGCCAAGCAGGGGCGGCCCTTCATCCTGATCGACGCCGAGGACCGCGAGAACGAGGGCGATGTCATCATCCCCGCCCAGTTCGCCACGCCCGACATGATCAATTTCATGGCCAGGTTCGCCCGTGGCCTGATCTGCCTGGCCATCACGCCCGAGCGGGCGCGCCAGTTGCGCTTGCCACCCATGGCCATCGACAACCAGGCTCCGCACGGCACCGCCTTCACCGTCGCGATCGAGGCGCGGGAGGGCGTGACCACCGGCATCTCGGCTCATGACCGGGCCCGCACCGTCGCGGTGGCCATCGATCCCACCAAGGGTCCCGACGACATCGTCTCGCCCGGCCACGTCTTCCCTCTGGTGGCCAAGGAGGGCGGGGTGCTGGTCCGCACCGGCCACACCGAGGCCGCCGTCGATCTCGCCCGCCTGGCGGGGCTGCAGCCGGCCGGGGTGATCTGCGAGGTCATGAACGACGACGGCACCATGGCGCGGCTTCCGGACCTGATCGCCTTCGCGCAGCTGCACGGCCTGAAGATCGGCGCCATCTCCGACCTCATCGCCTATCGTCGGCGCACCGAGCGCCAGGTCGAGCGGGTGCTGGAGACGCCGTTCGAGAGCATCTACGGCGGCCCGTTCCGGCTCTACATCTATCGCAACATCATCGACCGGGCCGAGCACCTGGCCCTGGTCAAGGGCCGCATCGATCCGGACAAGCCGACCATGGTGCGGGTGCACCAGATCGACCCCGCCGCCGACGTGCTGGGCCATGTCGAATATCGGCGGGACTATGTGCCCCAGGCGCTGCGCACCATCTCCGACTACGACGGGGCGGGCGTCGCCCTGTTCCTGCGCGACCCCAGCCCGACCTTCCTGTCCGACCGCTTCTCGGGCCTGCACGATCACGACGGCGCGGTGCTGCGCGACGTGGGCGTGGGCTCCCAGATCCTGCTGGACCTCGGGGTGCGGGAGATGATCCTGCTGAGCTCCACCCGCGCCCGCCTGCCGGCGCTGGAAGGCTATGGCCTGAAGATCGTCGAGCGGCGGCCGATACCCCACGAGGAGGACGCATGAGCGGCGACCGGATGCGAATCCTGATCGTGGAGGCCCGCTTCTATCCGGACCTGGCCGACGAGCTGCTGAAGGGCGCCATCGATGCGCTGGAGGCCTTCGGCGCCGAGCACGAGGTGGTCACGGTGCCAGGCGCGCTGGAGATCCCTGCGGTGATCGCCCTGGCAGAAGAGGCCGGCCATCGCCCGGCCGGGGTCGCCCATGACGGCTATGTGGCGCTGGGCACGGTGATCCGAGGCGAGACCTTTCATTTCGAGATCGTCGCGGGGGAGTCGGCCCGGGGCCTGATGGACCTCGCGGTCGGCCGGCGGCTGGCGATCGGCAACGGCATCCTCACCGTCGAGGACGAGGAGCAGGCCTGGGCCCGGGCGCGGATGTCGGAAGGCGACAAGGGCGGGGGCGCCGCGCGCGCCTGCCTCGAGGTGCTGGCGGTCAAGCGACGGCTGCTGGGCTACCCGTCGTGAACGAGCCGCGCAGCCTCAAGGACGCCTATGAGCAATTGAAGGCCGCCGAAGCCGAAAAGGCCGCCAATCTGTCGAGCCGCGCCCGCCGGGCCCGCACCGTGGCGCGCCTGGCCGCGGTGCAGGCGCTCTATCAGATGGAGATCGCCTCCGCCGGGGTGGAGGCTGTGGTGCGCGAGTTCAGCGAGCACCGGTTCGACGCCGACCTCGAAGGCGAGCGGCTGGCCGAGGCCGACGAGGCCTTCTTTGCCGAAGTGGTCCGCGGCGTGGTCGAACGCCAAGCCGTCATCGACCGGGCGGTGGCCCGCCGGCTGGCGACCGGCTGGCGGCTCGAGCGCCTGGACGCGACCCTGAGGGCGATCCTCAGGGCCGGCTCGTTCGAGCTGATGCAGCGTCCCGACGTGCCCCTCGAAGTCGTTATCGACGAGTATGTCGAGATCGCCAAGTCGTTCTTCGA
>DATCFQ010000446.1:0-6170 GCA_036509495.1 Caulobacteraceae bacterium | reverse complement strand
CGCCTTGGCGATCCGCTGCACCTGACCGCCGGACTGCTCGACATGGGCGAGGACGACGCCCGAGTGTTGATGCTGCTGACCCATTCGGCCGAAGGCGCGCCGGCCGCGGTGATCCAGACCCAGGTCCGCCACGCCGCCGTCACCGACGGGCGGCGCTTCGCATGGCCGAGGAGCGCCCTGGCGCGGGCCGAATCGCTTCGCGTCCGCCTGCCCGACGGGCTCGGCCCCCGCAGCCTGACGCCCGGCGCGGCGGTGGGCGAGGCGAGCCTGGCCGACGCCGAGTCGGCCGGACTGGTCCGCTACGGCGCCGGCGCCTTCGGGCCGGGGCACTGCGATGTGTTCGGACGCGTGGCGGCCGACCAGCTGATGGCGCGGCTGGCCGACGGGGCGGCCCAGGGCATCGGCGTCACCCGCGCGGCGGCCGGCGACTCGCTCGGGCTGGCGGTGGTGGAATACCGCATCGTCTATCTGGACTCGCCGCGCGCCGGCGACCGCTTCGTGGTCCGCGCCGGGCTGGCCCGCGCCGACCCGCGGCGGCTGGAGTGGAGCTACTGGATGTTCGACCCCGACACCGGCGCGCCGCGAGCCTGCGCCCGGTCGGTCCTGGTCCCCTTCGACCTCGAGGCCCGCAAGGCCATGACCCTGCCGGGCGACGCGGTCGCCCGGCTCAGGGAGCGGGTGATTCAATTCTGATCCGTTCATCCCCGCGCTGCGAAGCAGAGCGCGTAGCAGCCAATGCCGGGGCCCAGGACAGGTCGGCGCCGAGTTGAAGAGGAACCACGAAGTTCACGAAGGACACGAAGACCTTCGTGAACTTCGTGTCCTTCGTGGTTGAAAAGGCCTGGGTCCCCGCTTTCGCGGGGATGAGCGGCATTTTGAGAGTCCCTAACCCTTCGGCGTCAGGCGGAGCAGCTTGCCGCGGGTCGCGTCGGTGAGGACGTAGAGCGCCCCGTCCGGTCCCTGCACCACGGCGCGGATGCGCTCATGCAGATCGGTCAGCAGCCGCTCCTCGCCGACCACCTGGTCGCCCTTCAGCGACAGGCGAACCAGGTGCTGCTGGCGCAGCGAGCCTATGAAGGCGCTGCCCTGCCAGGCGGGGAACAGCTTGCCGGTGTAGAAGGCCAGCCCCGAGGGCGCGATGACCGGGTCCCAATAGTAGACCGGCTGCTCCAGGCCGGGCTTCTGGGTGATACCGCCTTCGACCGGCTTGCCGGAATATTCCTCGCCGTAGGTGATCACCGGCCAGCCGTAGTTGTGGCCGCCGCGGACGTGGTTCAGCTCGTCGCCTCCGCGTGGACCGTTCTCGGTGGTCCAGACGTCGCCGGTGCGGGGATCGACCGCCGCGCCCAGCGGGTTGCGGAAGCCGACGGCCCAGAGTTCGGGCCTGGCGCCCTTCACGTGCAGATAGGGGTTGTCCCTGGGGATCGAGCCGTCGCGGTTGATCCGGATGACCTTGCCGATGTCGGTTGCGAGGTCCTGCACCAGCGGGCGGTAGGGGTCGAAGTCCAGGTCGCCGGTGGTGATGAACAGGGTCTGGCCAGGGCCAAAGGCGATGCGGGAGCCGAAGCTGCGGTAGGAGTCCTCGGTCGGCGTCTGGCGGAACAGGGTCTGGATGCCCTCGACCGTCACCCGCTCGCCGCGGTCGCCAACCAGGCGCGCGCCCTTCTCGAAGGTCTCCAGGCGAGGATCGGGGCCCGGCCGGATCACCAGCCGGGCGCGGACCACCGTCGTGCCGGCGCCGTTTCCGCGGGGCTCGGCATAGGCCCAGTAGATCAGGTGGTTGCTGGCGAAGTCGGGATCGACCTCGACATCGAGCAGGCCGCCGCCCTGGCGCGCGTCCACCGACGGCAGGCCGCCGACCGGCGGAGAGACCTTGCCGTCCATGGAGACGATGCGCAGCCGGCCGTTCTTCTCGGTCACCAGGGCGCGGCCGTCGGGCAGGAAGGCGAGGCCCCAGGGGGTCTCCAGCTCGCTGGTGATGGTCTTCACGTCCAGATCGACGTGGGTCGGCTCGTAGGGCCCGCGGGTCTGGCCCTGAAAGGCCGGATGCTGGTCTTGGGCGTTGGGCGGCTGGCTCTCGACCGGCTGGCCCGGCGGCGGCGGGACCCAGGGCGGCTGGGCCGGGGGGCGGTTCTGCGCCAGGGCGGCGGCCGCCGCCGCGATAAAGGCCAGGCCGATCAGACTTGTCCTGAGCAAACGCCCCTCCCCGGGTCTTGGATTTGGCGTGAGAGAGACATGCAGGCGCCGCGAATGCAATGGCGTTGACCTCGTCAAATGACCGGCTATGGCTGATCGCGGAACGGCTCCGGGGCGTGGGCCGGCGTGAGGAAATGCAATGAAAGAGTTCGCCGGCAAGGCCGCATTCATCACCGGCGGCGTCTCGGGCATCGGCATGGGCCTGGCCAAGGTGCTGGCCGAGGCCGGCATGAAGGTGGCGATCACCTATCGGCGAGAGGATTCGCTGCAGCCGATCAAGGCCTGGTTCGCCGAGCGGCCGAACCTGGTGCTGCATCCGGTGAAGCTCGACGTGGTCGATCGCGAGGGCTGGCCCAGGGCCGCCGACGAGGTCGAGGCGGCGATCGGTCCGGTGGAGCTGCTGTGCAACAACGCCGGCGTCGGCGTCATCGGCCCCATGGAGCAGGCGACCTACGCCGACTGGGACTGGGTGATGGGCGTCAATGTGGGCGGGGTGATCAACGGCATCATGACCTTCGTCCCGCGCATGATCGCGCACGGCCGCGGCGGCCACATCGTCAATGTCTCCTCGATCGGGGGCCTGGCGGCGCTGGGCACGGCCGGCGTCTATTGCACCTCCAAGTTCGCGGTGGTCGGGCTGTCGGAGGCCCTGCACGGCGACATGGCGCCCTATGGCGTCGGGGTCTCGGTCTACTGCCCGGGGCCGGTGAAATCCAACATGGGCGAGGCCAACGCCAAGCGCCCCGCGCACCTGGCCGAGACCGGCTACCAGCCCCCGGAGGGCCTGACTGAGGAGCCGGTCAAGGGCGCCATCTCCTTCGTCGACGCATGGATGGAGCCCGAGGAGGCCGGCCGCCGCATCCTGGACGGGGTCCGCCAGGGTCGGCTCTACATCCTCAGCCATCCCGAACTCAGGGAGGCGGTCCGCGAACGGCACGACGCCATCGACGCCTCCTGGCCTGACGAGCCGATCAACCACGCCCGGGCGGCCAGCATCTCCAACCTTTTGACCACCCAGGCCTACGTCGATCAGATCGGCCGCAAGCCCGCAGTCTAGATCAAGGGCGCCGCCGGAGCGTGCGCAGCGGTGTCCGCCGCCCCGGCGGGCGGCTTGGACCTGGGCGCCGCGGGCATGGCCCCGATGTCGGCCGAGAAGCGATATCGGGGGAGGATCAGGTAGATCAGCGACGCCGCGGCGGCGGCGACCGCCCAGGCTTCGTAGCCGATCCGATAGGAGTGGGTGACGTCGTAGATGCGCCCGAAGACGACCGGCGCCGCCGAGGCGGCGAGGGCCTGGATCCCCGCCATCAGGCCATAGATCGCGGCATAGGCCTTCAGGCCGAAGAAGCGCGTCATCAGATAGGCGGTGAGCGGCAGCGCCGCGGTGAAGGCGAAGATGAACAGGCATCGCGCTGCGAGCAGCAACGCCGGGCCGCCCTGGGTCGGGGTGACGATCATGAACAGCAAGGCCGCCAGGGCGGTGAGCAGATGGAAGGGGACCGCCACCTTGGCCGAAGGGATCTTGTCCATCAGATAGCCGGCCAGCAGCACTCCCGGTATGCCGGCGAAAGTCGCTACGGAATCGATGTCGCCAATGGTCTGCAGCGAGAAGCCGCGATCGACCAGCGAGGCGGGGATGTTGGCCAGCATGCCGTTGCCGGTGGCGATGGCCAGGATGCCCCCTCCCAGCATCAGCCAGAAGACCTTGTCGCGGAGCACCTCCGCGAAGGCCATGCCCTCGAAGCTCACCACCGTGGCCCCGATGTCCGAAGTCGTCACCGCCGGTTTCCTGAAGCTCAGGGTAGGCCTGAAGCCCCGGGTCCCGGGCTCTTCCAGGAAGAAGAAGATCACCGGCAGGATGGCCAGCACCACCAGGCCCTGGGTGGTGAACAGGCCGCGCCAGCCGTAGTGCACGATCAAAAAGGCGGTCATGCCCGGGATGATCATCCGGGCGATGGTGCCTTCCGCGCCCAGGATCGCCATGGCCTTGCCGCGGTTCTGGGTGAACAGGGCGCTGGTGACCTTGGGGTAGCTCACCACATAGGCGCCGAAGAACCCGATCACCGCGAACAGGGCGTAGAACTCCCAGCCCCGGGGCAGGGCGCCGATCGGATTGTTGTGGACCAGGGGCAGCAGCAGGGTCGAGAGGCCGACGCCCAGGGTGCCCAGGATGATCACCGGACGCGCCCCGATCTTGTCGGTGAGGATCCCCATCGGCCAGGAGACCAGGGCTCCGACGAACAGCAGGGCGGAGTTGGCGAGCAGGAACTCGGTGCGCGACCAGCCGAACTCCCTGGTCATCGACGGCAGCACATAGCCCAGGGCCAGGAACGGCAGGATCGAGGTGGCGAAGGTCTGGCCGAGCAGGACGACGGTGGCGATCTTGATCTTGCGCGGAGAGAAGTCCGATTCCGGCTTCGGCTGGACGTCCTGATCGACCATCGGAACCTCCTGCTAGCCGGTCATTGCGACCGGACACGGACGAGTGGGTCGGGCGCGAGGGCGGGATCGTCGCGGTCCGCCTCGCCGATCGCCGGATACCGGTAGCTGGGCAACAGCAGATAGAGCAGCGCCGCCAGCACCTGGACGGCGATCCCGACCTCGAACACCAGGTTGTAATTGCCCGGCAGGGCCACGGCGGCGCCGATCGCCGGTCCGGCCAGGCCGATGACCACGGCCTGGATGAAGGATTGCAAGCCGTAGGCGGTGGCGAAGGTCTTCAGGCCGAAGTAGCGGCTGAAGAAATAGCCGATCAGGGGAAACTGGGCGGCGAAGGCGAAGGCGCCGAGCGCCAGACCTCCGATCAGCGCCGGCTCGCCCCCGAAGCTCGGGGTGACCAGCGCCCAGACCAGATAGGCGAGGGCGGTGGCGAGATAGGCGAGGGCCGCGACGCGAGCCGTGCGGGTGCGGTCGAGCAGCATGCCCGCGCAGATCGCCCCGGCGAGGGCCGCGATCAGGGTCACAGGCGCGGCGCGCAGCACTGGCGCCTGGCCAAAGCCCTTCTCGGCGATCGCCGCGCCGAAGCTGGCCAGCACGCCGCCGCCCATGGCCCCTGCGGCCAGGCTGGCCGCCACGATGATCCAGAACGCCCGGCCCCGCACGATCTGCGCCGCGGTCATGCCCTCGGCGGCCGCGGCCGACCCCATGGCCCGGTCGCCCTCGCCCTTTCCGGCCGCCAGGCCGAAATAGATCAGCGGCGCCGCCAGCAGCACCACCACGCCGATCGCCGCGAAGCTCCCCCGCCAGCCGATGTCCATCACCAGATGGCCCAGAATGATGGGCAGCACGAGACCTAGGGCCGAGCCTTCGGCGGCGAACAGGCCCATGGCCAAGCCGCGCCGGCCGCCGAACAGCGACGCCACCACCCGGCTATAGGCGAGCCCGGAGGATCCGCCGGCGCCCAGCAGGACCAGCAGCGGGCAGAGCTGCCCGAAGTCGCGCACCAGGGGCAGCATCAGGCTGACGAGGCCGATCGCCACCGCGCCGGCCGCCGCCACCGGACGGGGCCCATAGCGATCGACCAGCACGCCGATCGGCCAGATGCTGAGCGCGCCGGCCCACATCATCAGGGCATAAGAGAGCGAGACCTGGTCCGCGCCCCAGCCGAACTCGAGCATCATCGGGCCCAGAGCGGCCCCGACGGCGCAGAACGGCAGGATCGAGGCCCCAACGGCCACGCCGACCACGCAGATCGCTACGATCCGGAGCCGCATCGGCTATAGCGTCGGATCGCTTTGCGGCGACGCTGTCATCGGCGGTAACTGCGCCAATTCGACCAAGTCTTTCCTCCCCCAAGGCCCAGATCAGATCGATGTCATTCCGCCGCCATCGCGGCGCCGGCGTGGGTCATCGGCCCGTCTCCGAAAGACCTGATCGAACCTCCCCGATGCCCACCATGGCACAGGCCGCGCGCGTTCGCTCCATGACATTTTGACCGTCCGGCAAGGCCGATCAGGCGGCGGCGCGTCCGGCTT
>DATCFQ010000445.1:0-3558 GCA_036509495.1 Caulobacteraceae bacterium | reverse complement strand
GCCGCTGGAAATGCCCACGCCCGAGCTGGTGACCGATCCTCCGGTCATGGTCAGGTTAATGACCCCAGCCTGTATCGCCGCCGCGCCTACGGTGGCGCTGACTTGCTCCACCGTTCCGCCCTTGATGTTCACCGTGGTGCCGTCCGTGACGGTGACCGCTTGATTGCCAACCAGAAAAGGGTCCGTCGCCGGGTTCACCTGGGTCGCGTCGATCACGCCGGTGGGGCCGATGGTGAGGGTCGAGCCGGGCTGATCGATCGAGAGCGCCGTAGGGTCGATCCCCGGCGTCGAGAGGAAGCAGGCGGTGAGCGGGCAGGCGGCGGGAACGGGCGTGCGGATCACGCCATCGATGGTGATGTTCCACGCCCCCGTGCGCGCCTCGAGGACCATCGGCTGGGGCCCGAACCCTCCGCCCGGTTGAGGCTGAAGCCCGGCGCTGTCGAGCGTCACCCCACTGTCGAGGGTGAAGGACAGCGGCCCCGATCCCGAGTTGTCGAGGAAGTGGGTGGCCTGGCCGCTGACCTCCGCGGCAGCCGAAGTTGGAGTGACCGTCAGGCTCGCGGTGACGTCGACGTCGCTGGACCCGAGCGTCACTTTCGGGACATCGACCAGGACCCGATTGGCGCCCCCGGCCTTGTTCGCCGCGACGACCTCGGTCCGGTACTGCCCGGGCGCGCCGGAGTCGCCGCCGTCTGTCACGTGTAGATCGCTCGCTCGCGCCTCCCCAGCGGCGCCGGCCAGGCCGGTCGTGCAAAGCAGCCACGCCAAGAGCGTGCGGGCGCCGAAAAACCGCCGTCGAGAATGCGCGATCGCTGGTGAGCGCATGGGCGTGCCTCCTGGTCGAGCAGACGAACTGCTCGGCCAGTTAAGCGACGTTCGCCGGAATCGGCATCCGGCGTTTGCCGGACGCCCGCTTGCCCTCCCCGACGCCTCGTGTCTCTCTGGTCCAGCTGGATCGGACATGGCGGGGCCGATGGGTATTGGCGTCGACAAGGGGCTTCTCGAAGCGCTCTATGATGAGGCGCTCTACGCCGGGAATTGGCGGCCGGCGTTGGAGGCGGTTGCGACGGCCCTTGGCTCTGACGAGGTGTCGGTCGTCACCATCCAGCGCGATAAGCCAAATTCGTTCTTCAGCACCGGGCGGTTGCTCAGTCCCGAGGCATGCGAACGATACGCGCGCGACTTCCATGCGATCGATCCGAAGCTGGCCGTGCTCGCGGGCCGCCCACCAGGCTTCGTCTTCAATGACATTAGCCACTTCGACGACGCGTTCGTGGCTCGTAACACCTTTTATCAGGAGTACAGTCGGTCCATCGGCACCAGACATACGCTCGACACACGCCTTGAGACCGACCGCGGCTCGCTCTATTTCGCGGCAATGCGCAGGGCGTCGCGCGGCTATTTCCAGCCAGCGACAGCAAGGAAGTTCCAAGCCATCGCCAGCCACGTTGGCCGGGTGTGGACGTTGACTTCAAGGACCGCCGCTGCGGAGCTGCGGGCCGACCATGCCGCGGCGGCCCTGGATAGCCTTGGGTTCGGGCTGGTCGCTTTCGATCCGGCCGGAACAGTTCGGATGATGAACGCATTCGTCCGTAGCATGCTGGATGAGGGGGACATCCAATGGCGCCAGGGACGTCTCGTCATTCGACACACCTCTGCCAATCGCGACTTCCAGAACGCCCTGGAGCGAGCTTGTGCAGAGGGGGCGAGCTTCGGAGCGCAGACAGCAAGGATTCCGCGGGCAATGGGCGGCTGCTGGGTTGTCACTGTCACAGCTCTGCCTGCGCACAGCTCCTTCGCCGCGGCTGCGCGCGGAGCTTTGGCCATCTTCTGCGACCCGGATGAACGGGTTCAGGTCCGCCGCGATGATCTGATAAGGCTGTTCGGTCTCACCCCCGCCGAAGCCGAGCTCTGCTTGGCAGTCGGGATGGGGCAGACGCTGGATGAGTTCGCGACGGCCAGGGGCGTGCGGCGTTCGACGGCGCGTTCGCAGCTCGAAGCCATCCTGTCCAAGACGGGATTGCACCGGCAGGTGGATCTTGCACGAATGATCGCTAATTTGCCGGGCGCGCGTTTGGCCTGAACCTTTGCCTTTGCAGGGCAGGGTCAGTCTCGCAGCTCCGACAGCGCAGCAGCTCAGACCCGTGGCTCCTCATAAGGTGAGTAGCGCCGCCATCCTATCCGGCCAACGCCCGCAGCGCCGCGTTGACGATGGTCAGCTTGGCGAAGCTCCAGCCGCCTGGGGCCGCCTGGGCGTCTTCGAGGGTGCGTTTGGCGGTCTTGGCCGCGTCCTTGCGCTCGGCCGCCCAGGTCTGGACCGCCGAACGGGCGGAAGCGGCGTCGGCGCCGGCGGCGGCGCCTTTGGCGAAGCCGACCACGGCGCGGGTCGCCGCCGCCTGCTCGGTCAGCAGCTCCTCCATCAGCCGCCGCACGGCCAGCCGCTCATAGGCGTCGCCGCCGGCGAGCTCGCCGGCCGCGGCGCGCACCCGATCGAAGCCGAAGAGCTGGCCGGCGGCCTGGTAGATGCGCGCGGCGGGCAGCACGTCCCAGCGCGCCTTGCCGGCCATGTCGGCGACGTCGGTGGCGGCGGTCAGCGGCCGCAGCACGGCTAGCCGCAGGGCGAGATCCTTGGGGGCGCCCGAGCGGACCAGCTCCTTGGCGCGGCCCTCTGCGCCCGACCGCTCGAACGGCGCCAGCAGGTCCAGGCCCTCGGCCTTCAGGAGATCGATGGTCGGCCGATAGGTCTTGATCAACCCCTCGACGGTGGCCCCCGCGCGCACCGCCCGCCGGGCCAGCCAATAGGTCTGACGGCGGAGCATGATCGACAGCTCCTGGTAGAGGCGCAGCTGCGACTTGCCGGAAATCTTGCCGTCGAGGGCGGAGACCTCGTCCCACATCTCGTCCAGCCGGAAGGTGCGCCGGGCCGCCTCGAAGGCGATGACCAGGGCGGCGGTGTCGCAGTCGGCCGCCTGTCTCAGCCGTCCCGCGAAGGTCGGCCCGGCCATGTTGACCATGTCGTTGGCGACGACGGTGGCGATGATCTCGCGCCGTAGCCGGTGCCGCTTCATCTCGCCTTCGAAACGCTGCAGCTCAGGCGGGAAATAGGCCTTCAGGGTCTCCAGGAAGAACGGGTCCTCCGGCGCGGCGCTGCCGACGATCTCGTGCGAAAGCTCGAGCTTGCCATAGGCCAGCAGCACCGCCAGCTCCGGCCGGGACAGGCCCTTGCCCGCGGCCTCCAGCTCGGCCAGGGCGGCGGGGCCGGGCAGGGTCTCGACCTTGCGGTCGAGCCGGCCCTGGGCGACCAGGTCGGCCATGAACCTGGCCTGCGCTCCGAGGTCGGCGGCGGCGGTGGCGTCCAGCAGGCTGAGGGCGAGGGTCTGTTCGTAATTGTGGCGGAGGACGTGACTGGAGACCTCATCGGTCATCGAGGCCAGCAGCGCATCCCGGGCGGGCCGCTTCAGCTTGCCGGCGCGCTCGGCCGCGCCGGACAGGATCTTGATGTTCACCTCGTGGTCGGAGCAGTCGACGCCGGCGGAATTGTCGATGGCGTCGCTGTCG
>DATCFQ010000444.1:0-10656 GCA_036509495.1 Caulobacteraceae bacterium | reverse complement strand
CAGGGCCCTGCCCTGCTCTCAGTCCGACGCGCGATCCAGAAAGGCCCGCAGGCTCATCCAGGCCGCGAGCTTCTCCTCGAACCGGCGGGTGAAAGCCGGGCTGCTCGATGGCAGGGCGACCAGCGCCAGGTTCCCCGCCTCGCCGAGCGCGGGGCGGCCGATGTGCAGCGACTTGCCGCCGTTGAAGCCGATGGCCTTCAGCTCCGGCAAGCTGGCGGCCAATTCGGCCAGGGCGTTGGGCGTATGGGCCCGGATGGCGCCGTCGAGGCTGCCGGCCCGCTCGGCCGTGGCGATCACGTCCCAGAGCCCGACGCCCGCTTCCAGCAACCGCTGCAGCCGCGCCTCGTACTCCAGTCCGACCAGCTCGGCGCCGATCACCGCCCCGATCAGCCGCCAGAACTGATTCTGCGGATTGGCGTAATACTGGCCCCGCGCCAGCGAGATCTCGCCGGGCAGGCTGCCCAGCACCAGCACCTGCGTGCGGCCGTCCGCCACTGGTGCAAACGACGCTTTCAGGAGTTCGGCCACGGGCGGTTCAGGGGTTTCGGAAAGGCCCGGGTTCATTGCATCGCTCCTTCACCGCTGAGTTCTCTAGCCCGCCCCTCGATCGGCCGGAACCGCCTGGTCCCGATCACGGACCGCTCCCGGAAACGTGCGATCGGGCTTTCGGGCCGCGGGCCTAGACTGCGCGTTGGAGAAGCCATGAACCGGGAACAATCCAGATCGGCCCGCCGCTCCGCCCGCCTCGATCGGCGGCGCGGGCCGGCCGTGGCCGTTGCCTACGACGCCGGGTCGTTCGAAGCCGGCAGCGCGCCAAGCCTGCGCCGCAAGGCGGTCTGGGCCTTCACTCTCGTGGCCGTCCTCGGCGCCGCCCTGGCGTTCTGGCGCATCGCGCCCAGCGATCAGCACGGCGAGGGGATCGCGGTCAGCGTCCCGGCCGCCTCCACGCCGGCCGCGGCGGAAGGTCCCTCGTCGGCCCAATCCTGACCTGGCGGTTCAGTAAAAGCGGGGTCCCTGCCCCAGCCGATCGCCCGGCGGCGGCGGATCTCCTACATGTGGGTCCTCGCGCGCGACCCGCATCCTGACCCAGTCTTCGGCCGACCCCGTGGAAGCGAAGCCGACCAGCCGGAACGGCCGGGCGCCGGACGGGCGCACGACCACCTCCACCGCCCCGTCATCGCGGGTGTTGATCTCGAAATTCGATTGCACTGCCCAACCTCTAAGGCCGCACCCAGCCCAGGCGTCGCCTGCCCTGGTCTTAGCGTGCGCCAAGCCCGAACGAAAATCACCAATGGCTGACGCTGCGACGCTCTCTAACCGGTCTTGGCCAGAGACTTCCGGGCGGCCTTCTTCTGGCCCTCCGGCCGCTGGTCCATCTTCTCCATGAGATAGTCGAGGTCCTCGCGCGGCGTCGGCGTCGGCTGGGTGAGGAACCGTTCGAGCATGCGCTCCTGGAAGCGCTGCTGGTCGCGCGGACCGCCATCGAACTCCATCGAGTGGAAGGCGTCAACGCCAGCGCGGAAGGCGGTGAAAAGCCGGATCGGCAGGCCGGCCCGCTCGTAGATGGCCCTCAGTCCCAAAGGTCCGGCGTCGTGGATCATCAGCCAAGTGCGATGGTGCGGCACCTTCGCCAGAGCCGACACCGACCACTCGAAGAAGGTGATGTGGCCATGCGCCAGCACGCGCAGCAGCAGCGAGGGCGTCAGCCTTCCCTCGGCGACCAAGTGCTCGACGAAGCGCTCCATGTCGACGGCGCGGCCGGCCTGGTCGACCAGGTCGATGGTCGCCCGCTCGCGGGCGCCGACGGCGATCTGCAGAGCAGTCTCAGGCGGCAGGGCGTGGTTGTTGATCAGGTGGTCGCGCACCTGGTCGGAGACCATGTTCACCAGCCGCTCGGCCACCGACGGCGGCAGGGCCTGGCGGTAGGCGACGGCGGCCAGCAGTTGCTGGGAGTTGGCGAAACGGGAGATCGCCTTTTGCAGGCTGCCCTCGGTGAAGGTGGCGTTATCGTTGGCGCAGGCGGCGCGCACCGCCGATTCGGCGCCATGCTCGACCAGGGCGTTGGTGACGGATTCGGGCAGGCTGACCCGGGTGGCGATGGCGACCTGCCGCACCGGACCTGCGTAGCGGATGATCTCGATCAGGTCCTCGTCGGTGAACACCGGCGAAAAGCTGAGCATCGGCGCAGCCACCGACTCCACGTCGCGCGCCAGCTTCAGGGCCACGTCGCGCGGCACCGCCGTGGAGGCCTTCAGCGTGACCGCCAGGGCCCGGCGGACCAGTTCGGCGGCGTCGCCCGCCATCACCCGCAGGATCTCGTGGGCGACGACGCGATCCTCGTCGGTGAGGTCGATCTCGTCGATGCGTCGGCAGAGCTTGTGGGCCGCGGCGGCCCGCTCGTCGATGGTGGCGCCCCGGACGAGACTTTGGATGTCGCCCTGGGTCAGCGCTGCGCGCGTGGTCGACATCGTGTTTTCGTGCCCCATGCCCCGAGCCCGAAGCAGGCCCAGACGGAATCATCTGAAGTTAAGCTTAACGAGTGGTTGTCTTAGCCGCTTGCGGCCTCACGACGGGTTAACCAGCCCCCCTAACGTCGCGACAACCTGAAGGCGGTAGATTGGCGCCCTTCGCGGGTAGGGCGGCCGAATGACGATCCAGGTGCAACAGTACGAACTCCCGTCCACGGCCCTGGCCGCCGAGCCGGTCGAGGCCCGGGCCCTGAAGGCCCAAGGCGAACTGCTGCCCTATGCCCTGGGCTTTTTTGGCGTCGCCCTGCCGGTGTTCGTCTGGGCCGCCTCCTATGCCGACGACGCGGTCTGGATGTCGCTGATCTTCGCCCAGTTCAGCCTCAACTGGGCCGGGTTCTATTTCGCAGTGAACCGCTTCGGACCGAAGTCCGGGCGTCCGGCCGGCCCGCGGCTGCGGGCCGGGCTGCATCTGATGGGCAGCCTGTCCTGGGCCATAGCGGTCGCCGAGATCGCCGTCTTCGCCATCTTCGCAGGGCCGGCGGCGCCGGTGCTGCTGTCGATGGACGTGGCGATCGCGGTGGCCTGCCTGTTCTTCACCTCGCCGTGGCTGCTGGGCCTCTTGATCACCTTCCCGCTGGTGGCCACCGCGCCGGTGCTCGCCTTCGTCCTCGGCGACGACCAGCAGGGCGCCACGGCCGCGGCGGGCTCGGCGGCCTTCGCCATGATGCTCTGCATGATCGTCAACCGCATCCTGCGCCGGCAGTTCGCCCTGGCCGCCGAGCGCGAGCGGCTGATGGACGAGCGCGTCTCGTCCCTGGGCGCCGCCCAGCAGCTGGCCAAGTCCAAGTCCCAGATCCTCGCCACCCTGTCGCATGAGATCCGCAACGGCCTCTCCGGCGTCACCCACGTCCTCACCGCCGCCGCCAGCGGGGGACGCGCCGCGCCCAGCCGCGAGCAGCTCTCCGCCGCCCTGGTCGCCGCCAACGAGCTCTTGGAAGTGCTGAACGCCACCCTCGACACCGAGACGGCCGGGGCCGGACGCCTGGCCGTCGCCACCCGGCCGTTCGACGCGGCGCGCCTGGCCCGCTCCACCGTGCTCTTGATCCGGCCCAAGGCCGCGGCCAAGGGCCTGGAGCTGGTGCTGCACGTCGACGAGAACGTCGTCTCAGGCCCCGGCGCCGCGGTCGGCGATCCGGTGCGGGTGCGCCAGGTGCTGTCCAACCTGATCGGCAACGCCATCAAATACACCGCCCGCGGCCGCGTCGAAGTCCGCGTGCAGCGCACGCTCGAGGGCCGGCTGCGCTTCGAGGTCGCCGACACCGGCCCCGGCCTCTCGGGAGAAGAGCTGGAGCGGGCCTTCGAACCCTTCGCCCGGATCGAACGCGTCGGCCTCGGCGTCTCCGGCGCCGGCCTTGGCCTGTCGCTCTCGCGCGAGCTGGCTCGGCTGATGGCCGGCGAGGTCGCCGCCGAGAGCGCCGTGGGCGTCGGCAGCCGTTTCTGGCTCGAGCTTCCGTTCGATGCGGCCGCCAGGCCGGCCGACGACGCGGACGAGCCCGCCGAACTGATCGCCGCCGCGTCCGCCGCCGGGCGAAGCCTGCGCGTGCTGCTGGCGGAGGACGACGCCCTGAGCGCGGCGATGATGCGCGCCATCCTCGAGCAATTGGGCCACCAGGTGGTCCAGGCCCAGAACGGCCAGCGCGCGCTCGAACTCGCCGAGTTCTGCCCCTTCGACCTCACCGTGCTGGGCGGCCGGATGCCCTGCCTGGCCGGGCCGGAGGCCTCCACCTTCGTCCGCACCCTTACGGATGCGACCCAGGGCGCGCCCACCATCGCCCTGGTGGGCGGCGAACCCGGCGATGCCGAGACCTGCCTCGCCGCGGGCGCCGATCAGGCGCTGCGCAAGCCCGCCACGGTCGCCGGCGTGGCCCGCGCCATCGCCGCCGCGCTGGAGACCCGCATCGACCACGAGGTTGCGCAGCCTCGCGCGTCGGGCCAGATCAACTAGAGCGTCCGCCCTCGCGGGCTTCCGACAGCACCCTCAGCATGTCGGTGGAGAACATCGAGCCGCCGAGCGCCGAATCGCCGCTGTCCGGTTCGGCCGGCCCGCGCAGCAGCATCTCCACCAGCGCCCGCTCCTGCTCCTGCATCTCCTGCCGCCGGGCCGAGGCGTATTGGATGAACCCCGGCTCCGAAGTCGGGGCCGCGGGGACGGGCGTCGTCGCCCCGCGGGTCAGGCTGGCATAGACCTCGGTGACCGACGCCGGGCGGCCGTCGCGATAGAAGATCGGGCGGTTCGCCGCCGCGGCCTCCGGGAACAGGTCCGCGGCCGCCTGACGCGGCGCGCGCTGCACCGCCTCGATCAGCCGCGCGGAGCCCTGCGGCCCCAGCACGTGCGCGGCATAGAGCTCTCCAGACGTGGGATCTCGGCCCATCCGCCCGCGCAGATAGGAGGCGTGGTCGGTGGCCAGCTCGCCCGCCATCAAAGCGGCGGCGTGGGGGTCCAGCCTGAGATCCATCACCGCCTGGCGCGCATCTGAGCCCGACACATAGTAGCGGCCGTCCGAGCCACGGCCGATCAGGTCGGCATAGCGGGCGTAGCCGTACTTGGATCCGTGTTTCTTCAGGGTGGCGAGCCAGGTCTGGTCGACGAACTGGAACAGCCCGGCCGCCGAGGAGGTCCTGGCGTGGGCCGAGGGGTTGTAGCCGCTCTCGCGCTTGGCGGTCCCCAAGAGGAAGGAGAAGTCGACGCCGGTGGCCTGGGAAGCCCGCTCGATGGCGGCCTCCACCACGCCGCGGATGGCTTGGACGGTCATGGACGCAAGCTCGGTCCGGTATGGTTAACCGCCGGTAAACGGCCGGGGAGATCTTTGCGAGATCATGCAACTTCTGTGTATTCGCCTGCCGCTTTACAATATCCAATTTCGGTGAGACGCTGATCTCCCAAGACGGCCCGTGATCCGAATGAGGTCAAAGATGGTCATCCGCCCAGCAACTCCCCATGGATACGCGCTTGTAAGCCCGCTGAAGACTTCGGGCCGACGGCGGCTGTCGCGGACAAGCATCGCGGTGCTTACCGGCGTCGCCGCCGCCCACCTCGGGCTCGCCCTCTACCTCTACGGCCAGCATTTCGCCCCGAATCGCATCGAGGCGCAGCCGGAGCCGCCGCCGGTATTCATCGACATTCCGCGCCTGACGCCTGAGACGCCGCCGGCCCCGGTCCGGCGGCTGCAGACCCGCACCCTGCCGGTACACGTCGAACGGAGGGTCGAGCTGCAGACCCCTCAGAAGCTGCAGGTCCAGCCTCAACAGCCGCAACAGGACCTGGCCGTCAACACCAAGGACGCTGAATTCCCCAGCTTTACGGCCACGCCGACCGGCGATCCGCCGCCAAAGCACGCCATCACCGACCCGAACTGGCTGAGCCGTCCGACCGCCGACGAACTCGCCCGCGAATATCCCGCCCGGGCGATCGAACTGGGCAAGACCGGCGCGGCGACCCTGGCCTGCAGCGTCACCGCTTCCGGCGCCCTGGCCGGGTGCAGCGTGGCCGAGGAGAGTCCCGCCGGCTGGGGCTTCGGCGCCGCGGCCCTCAGGCTCTCCAAGCGCTTCCGCATGAGCCCGCGCACCGAGGACGGCCGCCCTATCGACGGCGCCACGATCCGCATCCCGATCCGCTTCACTCTGGCAGGCTGAACGCCACCCTCCCCGCCCATCCCCGCGAAAGCGGGGACCCAGGCTTTTCTCTTGTCCTGAGACCGCAGCGCCCGTCGCCAAAAACACCTGGATTCCCGCTTTCGCGGGAACGAGCGGAAATGGGGTTTGCGGATCAGAATCGCGCCGGATCGAACAGCCTGGCGAACCTTCCGCCCGCCTCGCCGGCGAGTTGGTCGGCGATGGTCTCGGCGATCAGGAGGGCGAGCAGCCAGCCGTTGCGCCGCGCGCCCATGGCCAACCACATCCCCGGCGTCCGACTGGGCCCCACCAGCGGCAAGCCGTCGGGCGTTCCGGCCCGTACACCCGCCGCTCCTATCGCGGACGCTGTCGCCAAGGCCGGAAACAGCCGCGCCGCCGCCGCCCGCAGCCGGTCCACCGTGGCGGGCTCGACCTCGAGGTCGCGGCGCCCCGGCTCCATGGTCGCCCCGGCGATCGCCCCCGACGCCCGCGGCGCCACATAGATCCCCTCGCCCCGCACCACGGGGCCTGAGCGTGGGGCCGCGCCGTCAAGGCGGATGAGCTGGCCTTTGATCGGTTCCAGATGCACCAGTTCCGGCGGGGCCTCGGCCAGATCCTCGGCCTCCAGGCCCGCGGCCAACACCAGGACGTCCGCCTCCGCTGCGCCTGCGTCGGACAGCTGCGCCCTGCCCTGGCGCCAGCCGCGGATCGCCGCCAGCCGCAGGGCGCCGCCCTCCGCTTCGAACGCGGCGTGCAGCGCCGCCAGCATGGGGCCGGGATCGAGCGTCCAGTCCTCGGCCGTGAACACCGCGCCGGCCGGGGCCTCGAGGCCTTGGCTGAGACCCTGCGCCGGCCCTGTCGCCAAGGCCTCGGCCTCCGCGCCGATCCCGATCAGCCCGGCGAGCGCAGCGGCGTTGGACGCCTCATCGCCCACCCATAGCGCGCCGGAACGATCCAGCCGCGCGCCGAAGGGGACCAGCCGCTCGGCCAGAGCCGGCCACAGGTCCCGCGCCGCGCGCAGCAGCGGGAAGTGATCGGCGGCCATGCGGTCCAACACCGCTTCCAGCGCCGGCGCCAGCATCCCCGCCGCCACCCGCGAAGCGTTAGGCCCAGCCGGCGCCGGATCGGCCAGCAGCACCTTTGCGCCCTCGTCCTGCAGCTTCAGGGCGATGGCCGAGCCGATCGCGCCCGCGCCGGCCACGGCGACGCGCATGCCGCTCAGCCGCGCCATGCCCGTCTCGAAGTCATGATGGTGGTGAAACCGCCTAGCCGGCGGCGAGCTTGGTCCGCGCCTGCGCCCAGCCGGAGCTGAAGTCGTTGGCGGCGCTGGCTCTCTGGAAGGTCAGGACCTTGACCTCGACGTCCTGCATCGGATCGGAGCGGATCATCAGAAAGGGTGGATCGTCGTCGGCGACCCAGAGCTCGGCCTCCTTGGCCAGGCGTTCCATGAACTGGGCGAGGTAGGCGCCGAACAGCTGCGCTTCCTTGCCGGCGTGCACGGGAAACTGGACGATCACATCGCTCACAGCCGCACCCCTCGAGCCCTGCCAACTTTGCAGCAAACACGCAGCCTGTGCGACGGTTCCCGTTGTGCGACTGCGAGAGGATCGGTCCGTCGGCGCCAGGACTAGCTGCAGCGCAGCATCGCGTCAAAGCCGGAATGCCCCAGGCGCGACAGTCAGTCGCCGGCGCCTGGATTTCCGGCCGCATCGCCCTTCGCCTGTGCAAAACGCAACCTCGGGAATTCGCCGGGCCCAAGGGGTGGTACCGCCTCTCCGGATTGAACGGAGGACCTCTAGATCCACAATCTAGCGCTCTAACCAACTGAGCTAAGGCGGCCCAGGCGAAGGGGCCGGTTCTAGTCGGGCGTGCGGCGCCGATCAAGCCGCCGTCGTACGCATCCAGGCGAGCACGGCCCAGGCGTGGCTGTCATGGCGCAGGCGGATCACCGCCTCCTCGGGCGCGAACCACATCAGTTCGTGGTCGTCCTCGATCTTCAGCGCCGGATCCTCACCGGCGATCTCGGCGAGATAATGCCCCGAGCGGTTGTTCACGGCCTCGCCGTCGGGCTTGCGGAAATACTGGCAGGCGCGGACCACCGGCGCGCCGGGCCGCACCACCAGCCCGGTCTCCTCGCCGAACTCGCGCACCAGGGCCTGGGGGTCGGCCTCGCCCGGTTCGAGGGCGCCGCCGGGCAGGTCGAACCAGGGCGCGCGCGCGTCCACGGTCACCTTGACCATGGCGATCATGCCGCTTCGCGACGCAATGCCGAAGGCCGCGGGCCGGTCGCGATAGACCACGCCCGGCTCGGGATCGCCGAACTGAAGCGATTCTCGCGTCATGGCCTCTTTAGTCCTCGCCATAGAGCACGTCATAGGCGTCCGCCCGGCCGGCCTCGATGTCAGGCAGGGAGGTGGACGGATAGCCAACGGACTCGCCGGCGCTGGCGTTCCAGGCGGCGACGATCAGGTCGCGCAGTTCCGAGGCCCCCGCCGCCACCCGCTGGGTGGCGAAGGCGACGCCTCGCGGATCGGGGCCGGAAAAGCCCCCCGCCTTCTCCAGTCGGTAGAGCGGGATCACCTGCGAGGCGGTCTGGGCGAGATAGCCGGCGGTGCGCTGCATCATCGAGCAGCGGCAGTCGGCGGGCGCCGGCATGGCCGCGCGCACGGCGCCAAGGGTCACGTGATCGCGCACGAACGGCCCCTCGAACGGGGCGTGGACGCGCTGGGTGGTGTAGCCGTCGGGGTTCGGGCCGGGGCCCCAGCCGTTGTAATGCACCGTCACGTGCAGCGGCTGGCTGCCGTCGCCGACATAGTGGGCGAAGGTCCCGATGTCGCGCAGCACCAGCCCCTCGCGCCGGACGCGGTCGCGCTCCAGCCAGATGCGATGCGCGGGGGTCTTCTCCAGCCGCGCGCCGGCGACGTCGGCGCGCCAGTCGGCGAAATCCTTGGCCAGCTGCTCCCAGCCGTCGACGATGGCGTAGGGCAGCCAGCCGGCGTGGCCGCTGTCCGACCCCGCGGCCCGGAGCGCGGCGTCGTAGTCGCTCTTGGTCGGCGGCAGGGCCTTCAGCTCGGGGCCACCGAGGATGCGGCCCCCATCGTCGAGGTCCACGAAGTGGGCGGGGTCGCGCAGGGTGTCGTGCACCTTGCCGGCGTCCTTCCAGCGATCGGGCTCTCGCGCCAGCTCGCCGATGTCCGCCGCCGCCTGGGGGGTCCTCAGAAACGCCGGCAGGCTGGCTGGCAGGCTCTGCGCAGCCGCCACGCCGATGATCCGGTGCCCGGTCGCGCCCCAGGCCAGGGCCTGGCTGGCGCTCCCCGCCACACCGACGAGGACCAGGAGCGCCAGGGCCGAAGCGCCGCCGCGAAGGCTGAGGGACATCGAGAGCCTCGATCGGTGATTGGCGAGCGTCGTTTCGACGCGGCCTATCCACTCCCTGATCGCCGGTTAGGCTGCAAGCTCGAAACCGCCTCGCGCCCGAGTGGGTCCGAGTCGCCTGCGCTTCGCCTCGGAAAATAGGCGTGGGCGGTGCTGTGGATAAGCTGTGCAAAAGCCCCACCGTGGCCGCAAATGGCCACGGCTCCGCTTGGCTTTGACAGCCCAAGCGTCTAGGCAGGCGTCACCGACGAGCGCCGCATAGGGGATACCCTTGAAACGACGTCTGGCCGCCGGCTTCATCGCCCTCGCGATGGCCGCTGTCATTCCTAACGCCTCGAACGCCGCTCCCGATCCCATCGGCGAGCTGCTTTCGCAAATCACCGCCGCCGGCCAGGCCGCGCTGAAGGCGCCCGCGTGGCTGATGAAGGCCACCTATTATTATGTCGGCGGCGGCGCCAGCCTGCACGCCCGCGACTCCATGGGCTGCCGCGTGGTGCCGATGCGCACCCTGGCGGTGGATCCGCACGTGGTGCCCAAGGGCTCGGTGGTCTTCATCAAGGAGACCGTCGGCCTGCCGCTGCCCGGCGGCGGCATCCATGACGGCCTCTGGTACGCGTCCGACATCGGCGGCGCGATCAAGGGCGACCGCATCGACCTGTTCACCGGCGACGGCGCCGCCTCGGCCCGCGCCCTGATCCGCCACGGCATCGACCTCGCCCACCTGACCGTGACCCGCGTCTCCAGCTTCGACGGCTGCCCGCCGGCCAGCTGAGCTAAGAAACCGGCTCATCCCGGCGCTGACTGCTATGTCGCCCACCTTATTTCACCACCAAGTTCACCAAGGACACCAAGGACTTGGTGAACTTGGTGTCCTTGGTGGTTTCACGTCCAGGGCCGCGCCGGCCTGTCCTGGTTCCCGGCGTTGGGTGCTACGCGTCTCTGCTTCGCAGTCGCCGGGATGAGCGGGAAAACGGCTGAGCCTCAACGCACCCCCAGCTTCTCCTGCAGGTCGCTGGAGCTGGTGGTGTATTGGAAGTGCAGCCGCTTCTCCGGATAGACGTAGCGGAAGGCCTGCTGGGCCATCAGGGCCACCTCGTGGAAGCCGGACAGGATCAGCTTCAGCTTGCCCGGATAGTGATTG
>DATCFQ010000443.1:0-4916 GCA_036509495.1 Caulobacteraceae bacterium | reverse complement strand
GGGCCCAGAATCTGCTCGCCACCCTGAAGACCCGCGAAGACGGCGAGATCGAGCGCGCCTTCGTCACCCACCGCACCATGTGCGACGTGCGCTGGATCGATCCCCTGATCGATCCCAACAGGCGCAAGCCGCTCTGGACCTACATGGGCGATCCGCGGACTGTGAATGTCGGCCCGGTCGGCCTCGCCCGCTTCTCGACGCTGCGGTCGTGGCTGTCGCAATGGTCCTACGACCTGTCGAACGCCCGGGGGCCGATCAACGCTGCGCGCATCCATCGCACGCCCGTCCTGCAGATCGAGAACGGCGCCGACGACGCGGTTCCGGCGACGCACAATCCCGCGATCCGCGACGCCCTGGCGACCCCGGACAAGGAATATCTGACCATCGAGGGGGCGACTCACTATTACGCCGGCCAGCCCGAGCTGCTGGCGCGGTGCATCGATACCGTGGAAGACTGGAGCCGGCGCAAGGGCCTGCTGGCCTAGCCGCGCGGCGGCCTCGGAAACTTGACCCGGCCCGGATCGGCCGTTCAAACGGGGGGGCCTGAGGAGCCTCGCCATGTCCCGCCGCCTCGCCCGCCTTGTCTTCGGCGCGGCCCTGATCTTCGCCGCGCCGGCCATGGCGGCGCCGGCGCCCAAGGTCGGGATCGCCAGCTTCGCCGAACTGCAGACGCCGCTGCCCTATCCCTACGACGAGGCCGCCGACGCCAACGCCGTGGTCGCCGCCGCCAAGGGGCGGGCGAGACGCGAGCACAAGCTGCTGCTGATCGACCTGGGCGGCAACTGGTGCGCCGACTGCCGCATCCTGGCCGGGACCATCGACCGTGCCGAGGTCAAGGTGTTCGTCGACGCGCACTATGAGCTGGTGACCGTGGACGTCGGACACTTCGACAAGAACCTGCAGATCCCGGCCCACTACGGAATCACCAAGCGGCTCGAAGGCGTGCCCAGCCTGCTGATCGTGGACCCCCGGACCGACGTTCTGGTGGACCAGGGCCACATCTCCGCCCTCGAAGACGCCCGCTCCATGACCCCCCAGGCCCTGGCCGACTGGCTGGCCAAGTGGACGCGGAGCTAGTCTTGGTCTAGCGGGCGGCGCGCGATACTGCGGCGTCAGCTCGTCGCCCCCCAGCCACCGCTGCGATCGAGAAAGGCGTCGCGCTCCCTCACGGTGACTGCAGCGCTGAACAGCTCCACGAGCCGGTCGGTTTCGCGGCCGATCAAATCGTCGAAGGACTTCAGCCCCATAGACCGCAGATTGCGAGTTGCCGCTTCCAACTCCTGAATGAGTGGAACGACGACGACCTCAACAAATTCCGGCAAATCCTCCACGCCGAATGCGGATATGAAGGCGGACAAGTCCTCTGGCGTCATGTCGTCGAACTGTTGGGCGCTACCAATATTGTAGGCGAGCTGGTGATTGTAGCGAGCGTCGATCCGTATTGGCAGCATGTCATAGAGTGGCGCCAAGCGTGGAGTGACGCCTTGATCGTAGATTAGCGCGTGATTCTTGGCGTGATTGTCTGTGTTTCCAATGCACAGATTGAACAGAGTGGCCCTCAAGAACGCTACTCGCGCGCCCTCGGAATCCTCCGTGCGATCGAGTACCGAAAGAATGGCGTCCACATCGAACCAGCGGCCTGGACGCCCGTGGCGCTGGTACTTCAAGCCCGAAGGAAAGCCTAGCGCTTGCGCAAAGTCTTCTTGATGGATCCGGCTGACGACCCCGTTCTCTACTCGGCGATCGAAGCGGCTGATGAGCAGCGCGTCGTAATCGCCGACTTTGATCGCCTGCGGCTTACTTACATCCAGGCCGGTCGCTGCGGCCAAAAGAGCCGATGTCTCCTCCAACCGTGCGTCACGCCCCTGGCGGCGCTCCGGCACCTTGAGAATGTGGGTGGTCGGTACACGTAGTCCGGGCCGCGGCAGGGCAAAGCGGCCATCGGCTAGCAGCGTGATAGCGATTTTGCTTTGCACGCCGGCGACCGGCGAAGGATCGTCCACTTCGTCCGGCAGTCGTCGAGCTTCGGCGAGACTGCGAACGATGTTGATCACCGCGCGATCCTCGAGCGGCTCGTAGTCCTCCTCGAGCACGCCAGGGCTCTTTACTGGCGGATCGCCCTCGGGCAGGCATGACACTGCTCCAGCGCAATCGGCTCCCAGATGACGCAACAGGCCGACCACGTCGTTCCGCTCCAGGCCCTCGCGTTCCATTAGACGCTGTAGCTGAGCGTTCTCTGGAAGCAGATTGGCAAAGAAGGCGCGTGTTTCGAGATCGTCGAACTTGTTCGTTTTGAGTGGCAAGGAAAGCGAGAGTGGCAAGCCGCCACCGCCTACATAGACGTCGTTATAGCGGAAGGCGGTCGTACCAAGGTCGTCTTTGATCAGGTGGCCCGCGACGGTGTCGTAGCCATCCATCCACACGGCCAGGATATCCTCAGCCATCGGGCGAGCCGGCTGCGAAAAGGCTGACGCCGACGGCCCGGCAGACTGCCAGGACACGGCCAAGTTCTAGCGTCGGCTTTCCGCCTTCAAGCTCCGAGACGAAGCGACGGCCGGTTCCTGCGGATTTCGAGAGCTGCAACTGAGTCAGACCGCGTTGCTCGCGATGCCGGCGGATCAGCCGGCCAAGGTCACTAGCCTCTCGGATGATCGAACTCGCGTCGAACTGGTCCGCAGCCGCCAGGGGGGCTGAGGTGATCTGCTGACGGATGCTCGTCGTTGTCTGACGAGCAGTGACCTGTTGATGGGAAGGCTCTGAATGTAGCGGGTGGTCTTGGGCCTTTGGGACGTTTGACGCGGGGCGTAGGCGGAAGCGAACAGGCCGGCTAGCGGCCTCCCGCTCCTGCACGGCATCCACGTGCTGACGCAGGGCGGCCATTGTGTTGGGAAATTTGATCGCCCGCGGTGCGACCTTTCCGACGTCTGTATTCGACTTGACTCGGTTGTCCCTGGAGTTCTCGACGGGCGCCTCCGCAGTTCGCGCGGCCGACACTGCCTGTAAGAGGCGCCCAGCACGCGTGGGGCTGGCCTGCCCATTCTGTTTCGCCATAACCTCTGCTCCCGTACGGGATTCGATTTAGGGCGAGGCTTCGATTCTGTCAAGGCATTTGCTCCCGTACGGTATCGCACCGTTCCCGTACGGGAACTCGCTGCTCCCGTACGGTAGCGTGAAGCGCGCCGCAACTCGCGATCAATCCTGCCACCAACGAGTGGCCACCGGCGCGGGTCCGTCAGTTCGGGCCATGCCCGCCGCAGCAGGTCAGCGCCGCCGCGGCCTATCCGTCGCAGCGCTGTTGGCATAGACGATCCCCATGTCCGTCCCTCAAATCGATCCGGCGCTCGCCAAGGCGCTCGCAGACCGCGGCTATGCGACCCTGACGCCCGTGCAGCTGGCGGTGCTGGAGCCGGAGGCGCGGGGCCGCGACCTGCTGGTTTCGGCCCGGACGGGATCGGGCAAGACCGTCGCCTATGGGCTGGTGCTGGCCGAAACCCTGCTGGACGCTGACGGATCCCTGGCGCCGGCCGGGGCGCCGTCGGCCCTGGTCATCGCACCGACGCGCGAGCTGGCCATGCAGGTCCAGCGCGAACTGCAGTGGCTCTATGCCGGGGCCAAGGTGGTCTCCTGCGTCGGCGGCATGGATCCGCGCAGCGAGCGCATGGCGCTCGACCGCGGCTGCCACATCGTAGTCGGCACCCCGGGGCGTCTGCGCGACCATCTCGAGCGCGGCGCGCTTCGCCTGGGCCAACTGGGCGCGGTGATCCTCGACGAGGCCGACGAGATGCTCGACCTCGGATTCCGGGAGGAACTCGAGGAGATCCTCGACGCCACGCCGAAAGAGCGGCGCACGCTGCTGTTCTCGGCCACCCTGCCCCGGCCGATCGTCGCCCTGGCCGGCGCCTATCAGCAGGACGCCCTGCGCCTGATCGTGGGGACCCAGGGAGAGGCCCACGCCGACATCGACTATCGCGCCATCGCCGTCGCCCCGAACGAGATCGAACTGGCCATCGTCAACGTGCTTCGCTTCTTCGACCCCGGAGCGGCGCTGATCTTCTGCGGCACCCGCGAGGGCGTGCGGAAGCTGCATTCCAACCTGGTGGAGCGGGGATTCAACGTCGTCGCCCTGTCCGGCGAGCTGACCCAGAACGAGCGCACCCATGCGCTGCAGGCCCTGCGCGACCGTCGGGCGCACATCTGCGTGGCCACCGACGTCGCCGCGCGCGGGATCGACATCCCCGACCTCGATCTAGTGATCCACGCTGACCTGCCCTCCAACCACGAGGTGCTGCAGCACCGCTCCGGCCGCACCGGGCGGGCGGGGCGCAAGGGCGTCTGCGTGATCGTCGCGCCGCACTTCAAGCGGCGGCGGCTCGAGCTCTTGCTGAGATCGGCCAAGATCGAGGCGCAATGGCAGCCGGCGCCCTCGGCCGAGGACATCCGCGCCAGGGACCAGCTGCGGCTGATCGAGGAGGTCAAACCCGCCGCCGAGGCCGACGAGGGAGACCTGGCGGTCGCTCGCGCCCTCTTGGAGCAACGCTCGCCCGAGGACATCGCCGCCGCCTATGTGCGCCTCGCTCGCGCCCGGATGCCGTCGCCCGAGGACCTGGCGCAGAACGAGCCTGAGCCGCGCCCCTACGTCCCCTCAGGCTCTCGCGGCGAGGGCCCCCGCACCGAGGCGCCGCGTGCGGGGTTCGAGAACGCGGTCTGGTTCCGCATCGACCTTGGCCGCAACAAGAACGCCGAGGCGCGTTGGCTGCTGCCGATGATCTGCCGCCGCGGCCACCTGACCAAGGGCGACATCGGCGCCATCCGGGTGTTCGACCGCGAGACGCGCTTCGAGATCACCGCCGAGGCGGCCCCACGGTTCGAGGCGGCCATCGCCAAGGCCGACAGCGAAGGCGGCAAGATCCAGCGGC
>DATCFQ010000442.1:0-7256 GCA_036509495.1 Caulobacteraceae bacterium | reverse complement strand
GGTGAGCAGGCGCGAGACCACGAGATGCTTGTCGGATTTCGATAACAGCTGCGCCGCCAAAGGCTTGCCGGAGGCGTCCGTGGGAGCCGCGCGATTGAAGGCGACCGCCGCCCACCTCAGCGCGATATTGGAATATCCGGTCTCCATCGCCGGGTCGCCGGCGACAATGCCGTCAAAATCGTCGGGATAACGCTCGGCCGACAGCATGGCTTCGCGCCCGCCGGTGGAGCACCCATCGAAATAGGAATAGCGCGGCGGACGGCCGTAATAGGCGGACACCATCTGCTTGGCCACCTGGGTCACCTTGCCCACCGATCCCTGGGCGAAGTTCAGGGCGGCCAACTGGTCCTGCATGAACGAGGCGTCGAACACCGCGCCCTGGTGGCCGCTATCGGTGGAGACCACCGCGAAGCCTCGCGCCAGCGCCGGGGCGTCGCCAGCCGCCTGATAGCCGATCGGCGGATTGATCGTTCCGTTGAGGCCGCCGCCGCCCTGGAACAGGAACCGTCCGTTCCACGCCTCGGGCAGGGCCAGCGCAAAGCCGATCGCATAGGGCTTGCCGCCAACGCCGGTCCGCCGCTCGAACGAGCCCTCGATGCGGCAATAGGCCGGCAGCCCCGTGCTCAGGGGCGGCGCGAATGGCGCCACCCGGGTGGTCCCGGGCGCCGCTGGCGGGATTGCCTCAGCCTTGTCGATGCGAAGGTCAGACCCCGCCAGGGTGAAGCCGATCATATCCGCGCATCGACGCGCGGCTGGGACGGAGCTGGACCCAGCCGTCTGAGCCCCGGCAGGGGACGCGGCCAGCATGATGGCCGAGGCCGCCAGGATGGCCACCGCAATGGATTTCATTCCGCGCTCCCCGCAGTCGCGGCCGGCGCCCGAAAAGACGTCGGCTCTTGCGGGGATCATCGTCGCTCTTGGCGAGCCGATCAATTCAATCGACGACCCGGTTCGAGTTCACCCCGAAATGGTCGGCCGTCTGGGCCCCCGAGAAGCCCCAGGTGCCGGAGGTCTTGTCGAGCGGCAGCATCTGGGCGTCCCAGACTCGGAACTCCGCCGCCAGCCTCTGGTAGATCTCGGGCTCGCGCTCTTTCAGATTGGCGCGCTCGAGCGGGTCTTCGACGACATTGAACAGGAAGGTGTTGGCCAGGATCTTCAGATACTTGAAGTCGCCGTCGCGGCAGGCTTCCTGGTCGAGGTTCAGATAGCGCCAGAACAGCGTCCGCGGCGTGGATGCGGCGCCCTGCAGGGCGCCGATCAGGCTGCGGCCATCGGACGGATAGGCCGGATCGGGCGCTCCGCCGCCCGCCTCGAGCAGCGTCGGCAACCAGTCCATGGAAATCATCACCTGCTCGGAGACGGTTCCCGGCTTCACCCGTCCGGGCCAGCGCACGATGGCGGGAATGCGTAGCCCGCCCTCCAGCAGTTCGGTCTTCTTGCCGGTAAAGGGCCATGTATCGGAATAGCGTTCGCCGCCGTTGTCGCTGGTGAAGATCACGATGGTGTCGCGATCCAGGCCGTGGGTCTTCAGGGCCTGCAGCACCTGGCCGACCTGGAAGTCCATGCGCGTGACCATGCCCGCGAAGGTCTTCTGCGAGCCGCCGTCGAAGTCGAGGGCCTCGCCGGGGCTGTGGCTCTTGGCGATGCGGCGCGACTCCGCCTCGTCGTCCGGCCCCTCCCAAGGAAAGTGCGGGGCGTTGAAGTGCAGACTGATGAAGAACGGCCGGTCGGCGCGGGCGTAGGCCCCGATCATGCCGACGGCGTGTTGGCCGATGAGATCGGTCAGATAGCCGGGCTCGGCGACGGGCGCGGTCGTCGTCCCACAGGTCGGCGCGGCCGAAATCATGGCTGAAGTAGTCGAGCCCGCCGCCATGGAAGCCCCAGAAATGGTCATAGCCGCTCTTCAGCGGCCCATACTTGGGCGGCGATCCCAGGTGCCATTTGCCGATCAGGGCGGTCCCATAGCCCGTCTTGCGCAACAGCGACGGCAGGGTCGGATGGTCTGGAGGCAGACCGACGTCGCGGATCCCGAGAGGCTCCTCCAGGCCCACCGGCAGGCGGTTCTGGTACCGGCCGGTCATCAGCCCCGTCCGCGTGGCCGAGCAGACCGCGGAGTTGGCGTAGGCCTGGGTGAAGCGCATCCCCTGATCGGCCAACCGGTCGATGTTCGGGGTCCGGTAGTCCGGGCGGCCGTAGCAGCTCACGTCCGCGTAGCCGAGGTCGTCGGCCATGATGAAGACGATGTTGGGCTTTCTGGGCGCAGCGGCGCCGACCCCAGGGGTCAAGGCGATCACGCCAGCGCCGAGCAGTTGACGGCGGGAGACGGCGGGCTTGCCGGATGAGCGCATCGGAACTCCCTCTTCCATCCCGGGTCGGGGTCGATCAGCTTCCGCTGAAGCTCGGCCGCGACGATGTGGCCGCCGGCAGCCCCGGCAAGAACATGAATCTCAGTTCATATTTTCCTGTCAACTACCCAGGCGGCCTTTCCTGCGCCCCGTGATCGGGCACGCGGGCGAACAATAGGCCAAGCCCCAGGGCCCAGCCGTGCTAAGGTCAGGGGCTTGATCGCGCCACGCCTCGGTGAGGATCGGCCGCATCACTGAGAGTACACGGCGCCGGTTAGGGCTTTCGCTTCGCGAGCCCGCCGAGCTACGAAAGGGCCAGTCATGGCCTCGCTTTCCCTCGTCCATCCAGAAGCCGCACAAAGCCTCGCCCTGGCGCTCGTCGCCTCTTCCAACGCCCCTGCCCTGCTGCTCGATGGCGAGCTGAAGCTGATCGCGGCGAGCACTTCGTTCTGCCGCGCGTTCGGGCTGGATCCCGTCGAAGCGCGGGGCCGCAGGTTGTTCAATCTGGGCGACGGCGAATGGGACACGCCGGGGTTGCGCTCGCTGCTGACGACCGCACTCGCCGGCCATCCGCAGGTCGGCGTCGAAGAGATGGATCTCGAATGTAGGGGGCGGCCCAGCCGGCGGCTTGGGCTGAACGTGCAGAAGCTGGACTATGACGGGGGCGGCGCCGTCCGCCTGCTCTTGTCGATTTCCGATCTCGCCGACGGCCGGTTGAGGGAGACGCTCGAGGACGCCAGGCTGGAAGACAAGACGCTGCAGCTCCAGGAGTTGCAGCACCGGATCGCCAACAGCCTGCAGATCATCGCCAGCGTGCTCATGCTGAACGCCCGCAAGGAGCATTCGGACGAGACCAAACAGCAGCTCTATGACGCCCACAGCCGGGTGATGTCGGTCGCGGCGCTGCAGCGGCAGCTTGCCGCCTCCGGCTTGGCCGAGGTGGAGCTGCGCCGCTACTTCACCGACCTCTGCCACAGCATCGGCGCGTCGATGATCGGCGACGAAGATCGGCTCTCCCTGCAGGTGAGCACCGACGACAGCATCGCCACCGCCGACGTATCGATGGCGCTGGGGCTCGTCGTCACCGAACTGGTGATCAACGCCCTGAAGCACGCCTTCCCCGGCGGCCGGTCCGGCGCGATCTGGGTGGAATACCGCGCCAATCTCGCCGACTGGACGCTGACGGTGCGGGACGACGGCATCGGCCTTCCCGAAGTCTTCGAGATCGACTCCGGCCGAGGCTCGGGCCTGGGCGCGGGCATTGTCGGGGCCCTGGCCCGGCAGCTCAGGGCGCGCGTGCAGACAACCCGTCTGTCCCAGGGAACCTCGGTATCTCTCATTCGCACGGAAGATTTCGACAGAACTGTCTGATCTGGCCCGGCGTTCGCTCAAAAATGAGCCATAAATACCGGCCAATCGAACACCGAATGTCTGCCCATCTTTATTTATCTACTCCAGGAACGATCCGCGCTCTTCAGCATTAGGCGGCTAACCGCGACATAGGTCGCGCGTTCCCGTGAAATAAAGGACGACCTTATGAAGGCTCTCATTCTGGCCCTCACCGCATCGGCGCTCGTCGCCGGCGGCGCCGGCTCCGCCAGCGCCTATCCGGATCAGCACAACGACCATTCGGCGTCGAACCAACATGCCGGCTGGGGCCAAGACCGCGGCGGCAGCCACCAATGGCGGCGCGGTGAGCGCATGGGACGCAACGACTGGAGCGGCGCCCAGCCGGTCGACTACCGCAGCCACCACCTGAGCCGTCCGCGTCGCGGCTACGAATGGCGCGAATCGAACGGCCGCTACGTCATGGCCGCCGTGGCGACCGGCGTGATCGCCTCGATCGTGCTGGCCAACCAGCGCTAGCCGATCTCGAGACCTCGCCGCCTCTCGCCGGTTCTCGCGGCCCGCGGCGGCGACCCATTCGGCCAGGCGCCCCGGAAGGGGCTCCTGGCCGTTTTCGGATGTGACCTCCCCCACAAGATCGACACCAAGGCCAAGGCGTCATGCCAAACGAAGACGGCCGTCCCCGCCTTTGGCGAGAACGGCCGCGTTCGAAGGATTGTGATCGGCGTCAGTCGCCGGTGCTGGCGTCCGCGCCGAGCGATTGGCGAACCCGATCGCGCAACCGGTCGAGCCGGGCCTGAAGCATGGATTCGTCGGCCAGCGAAAGCTGACCGTTTTCACGCCGCATATCGGCGACCTGGCGACGGATGGAATCCAGTGAGGCGAGGTCCCGGCGGGCGTCCATGCGCGGCAGGGTTCCGTTGTCTGCGGCGGTCCGGATGCGCTGCTCGATGCGAGCCGCGCGGCTGTCGATGTCACGATGCACGCCCGAGCGGGGCTGGTCGCCGTATGACGCCGGGGACCGATAGGCGCCCGTCGCGACCCAACGACCGTCGGTGTCGTAATAGCCCCACGCGGCGCCGGAATGCCAACGGCGGTTGGAGTCGTAATAGCCGGGCTGAGCGTCGGCGATCCAGACGCCGTTGGCGTCTCGGTGGCCGCTCGTCGCTCCGGAGATCCAATTGCCGGAAGCATCATAGGCGCCCGCATCTTGACTGCGGACCCAGCGGCCGGAGCGGTCGTAGTGCCCTGTCGTCGTGGCGATCCAGGCGCCCCTGTCGTCGTAGTAGCCATTGGCCGAGGCCGGGACCCAGCGGCCGTGCGCGTCGGTGTAGCCGCTGGCGGACCCGTCGTCCCGCCTCGCAACCCAGGCGCCGGAGCCGTCGTAATATCCGTTCGGCGCACCGCTCACCCAGGCGCCGTCGCGGTCGTAATAGCCTTGGGCGTCCGCGCGGGCCACGGCGTTGGCGTGCCACTGGCTGTTGCGATCATAGTAGCCATAGGCGTGGGCGCAGTCGCGGCTGGGGGCCGAAACCTGGTTGCCGATCACCGCGCCGCCGACGCCGCCGAGGACCGCGCCCTCGGTATGGGAGCCGCGACCGGCGATGGCGCTGCCGAGCAGGGCGCCGATACCGGCCCCCACCACGGTTCCAGCGACCTGGGCGCCCCGTTGATCCTGGCAGGTCTGCTGAGCGGACGCCAAAGACGGGATGAGGGCCGCGGCGGCAAGGCCGGCGACCAGCAAGAGTTTGCGCATTTTATTGGATATCTCCGCGGAAGACTTTGGCCTTCCCAAAAACGTCTAACGCAGTAGAGCCGCTTTTGTTCCACAACTTTTAGCGAAGACGTCATAACTGAATATCGAGAGTCGATAACTGCCCGCCCCGAGTATCCGATCTCGCCACGATTTGCGCCGTCGCTTGCGCTATCGGTCTGACCTGAGGGTCATTTCCTGCGCGTTTCGATCGTTCGATGCTATGGTGGCGCATGGAAAGCCACACCGAGGTCGTGCAGCGTTGGCGTTATCTGCGTGATCTGCTGATCGATCAGCTCGAACGGTTCGAGAGCGGCGTCATGAAGATGCACTCCGACAACGTCGACGTCAGCGCCAAGGCCATAGCCAAGCTGAAGCAGAACATCGACGACTTCGACACCCTGATTCATCGCAGCGAGTCGCGCGAGGAGCCCTAGGCTGCGGCCGCGACGATCAATCCAATCCAAGAATGAAATGGACGAGCACGCCGCCGGTCTGCTGGCGTCCTTGCTGAACCGGCAGACTTGGATGGCCCTCGGGGCCGATCCTGGCGAGCCGCTGCGAGCCCCATGAACAAGACGATCTGGATGTACTGGCGCCAAGGTTGGGAGATGGCGCCGCCCCTGGTCAGGGCCTGCGCCGAATCCTGGCGGCGGCTCAATCCGGCGTGGCGGGTCACGACCCTGACGGCTCAGGCGCTGCGGGAAGACCCCGGGCTGGTCGGCAAGATGCCGGCTGTCGCCGGCAAGGCTCTGCCGGACGAAGCCCTGAGCGACGTGATCCGGCTGCATCTGCTGGACCGCCATGGAGGCATCTGGGCGGACGCGACCACCTATTGCATGAAGCCGCTCGACGACTGGATACCCGAAGTCCTGTCCTCCGGCTTTTTTGCCTTCGATCGACCGGGACCCTGGCGCATGCTGTCGACCTGGTTCCTGGCCGCCGACGCGCCGTGTCCGATCGTGCATCTTTGGCGGCTTGCCGCGGATCGGTACTGGACCGGCCGGGACGAGCGCGACAACTACTTCTGGGCGCACATCCTGTTTGCCCAGGCCTACGAGCAGGATGCCCAGGTCAGGGCCCTGTGGGACGCGACGCCGAAGATTTCGGCCGATGGACCCCACTGCGCCATACCCTATGCAGAGACGCTGCTGGGCCCACCTTCGGAGCAGATGATCGAGGTGGTGCGCGCTGCGAGATGGCCCATGTTGAAGCTCACCCACAAGCTCGACTGGCCCGAGACCTTGGAAGGGACCTTCGCGGGATGGCTGATAGACCGGCTTCGACAGCAGCCCGACCGCCAGGGCCGCCTAGAGTCCTGATCACCTGGTACGGCTCGCTGCCTGGGCACGGCACGGTCGGGGACCTGTTGTCTTTGCAGAGCGTCACCCACGCGCTTCGGCAGGCCGGTCTGCCGTTCATCCACGCCAGCGCCACCTCCGACGAGGGTCTCGTCGGGACCAATGTCGCCTTGGAGGCGGTCGATCCGCGCGAGATCGGCGCCCTGGTGTTCGTCTGCGGGCCGGTGATCAGGGAGCACGCGGTCGCCGCGGCGATCTTCGGGCGCTTTCCCGACGCTCGCCGGATCGGCGTCGGTGTCAGCGTGTTGGCGCCGGACAACCCCCTGCACGCTCAGCCGTTCCACACGGTCTTCGCTCGTGAAGGCTGGGGCGAGCCGTTCGAGGATGTCGCGGTGGTCGCCCCCGGCGGGCGCGCCTTGCCGCCGGCCTCGCGGTCCGGTCCCCTGCGGGTGGGCCTGGCGATGCGAGGCCCCCAACCGGAATATGGGGCCTGCCTGAACCGGCGGGTCG
>DATCFQ010000441.1:0-3256 GCA_036509495.1 Caulobacteraceae bacterium | reverse complement strand
CCGCTGTCACTGACTATACGGCTGCGCGTGGCCAACCCCCTCAACCGGTTGTCGCCGCCGCCGGCGTCTGAGATGGTTCGCGCGACAGGAGTGTGGCCATGACCGCGCTGAATTTGCAAACCGCCCAGGCCGTCGTCTCCGGCGCCCTGAAGTATGCGCGCGACAGGCGGTTCCAGCCCCTGGGCGTCGCCGTGCTCGATGCGCGCGGCGCGCTTATCGCCTACGCCGCCGAGGACGGGACCAGCCTGCGTCGGCAGGACATCGCGCTGGCCAAGGCCAACGGCGCGCTCGGCATGGGCCTGGGCTCGCGCACCCTCGCTGCGCGCGCAAAGTCGCAGCCTGTGTTCTATTCGGCCCTGGCCAACGTCATCCAGGGCGGTCTGGCGCCAGCGCCCGGCGGGGTGCTGGTGCGCGATGCGGAGGGCGTGCTGCTGGGCGCGGTCGGCGTGTCGGGCGACGTCTCGGACAATGACGAGGCCGCCGCCCTGGCCGGCATCGAATGGGCGGGGTTCAAGGCCGATCCCGGCCGGGAGTGACGTCCGTGCGGCGTTCGACACGGCTTGAAGCCTCGGGTAATCCGCTCGGCAAGACGAGGAGCAACCCATGAAGGACTTCCAGGGCAAGATCGCCTTCATCACCGGCGGCGCTTCGGGCCTGGGCCTGGGCCTGGCCAGGGTCTTTTGCGAAGCGGGCTGCAAGGTGGTGATCGCCGACGTCCGCCAGAGCGCGCTGGACGAGGCGCTGGGCTGGTTCCGCGGCAAGAACGCCGCCGTGCACGGCATCCTGCTCGATATCACCGACCGCGCCGCCTACGCGCGGGCCGCCGACGAGGTGGAGCAGGTTTATGGCTCGCCGCCACAGCTGTTGTTCAACAATGCCGGGGTGAACACCTTCGGCCCCACCGAGAAGTCCACCTACGAGGACTGGGACTGGCTGATCGGCGTCGACTTCTGGGGCGTGGTCAACGGCATGCAGACCTTCGTTCCCAGGATGATCGCCGCCGGCCACGAGGGCCACATCGTCAACACCTCCTCGATGGGCGGCTTCGAGGGCTCGACCGCCGCCGCGGTTTATTGTGCGGCCAAGGCGGCGGTGAACAACCTGTCCGAAAGCTATCGGATGTCGCTGGAGAAGTACGGCATCGGCGTCACCGCCTGCTGCCCGGCCAACATCAAGTCCAACATCGCCGAGGCCACCAAAACCCGGCCCGAGCACCTGAAGAACACCGGCTATCTGGTCAACGACGACACCATCGAGTCGCTGAAGTCGATCCACATCCACGGCATGGAGCCCGAGGTCCTGGCCGGGCACATCAAGAAGGCCGTGGAAGACAACCAGGCCTATTGCATCCCCTACCCCGAGGTGAAGCCGGGGCTGGAGCGGCGCTTCAAGGCGATCCTGGACGCCATACCGCCGGTCGAGTCCGATCCCGAGGGCGCCCGCCAGCGCACCGAGGCCCTGCAGAACTGGGCCCGCGACCGCGCCAAGATGGTCGCGTCGGAGAACGCCGCGGCGAAGCGGTAGGCGCCTCCCTCTCCCCGAAGGGAGAGAGGAACGCATGCGTCCTGTCCCCTATTTCTCCGCCACGATTTCCTTGCCCGTCACCGGGTGCAGGTAGTGGAAGGGCACCAGATTGGTCTCGGGCCAGAACTTGGAGTCCGAGGGCGCGATCTGGTCCGGGCCCAGCGGGTCTTCCGGATAGGTCTTGGTCCAGAACTCGCCCTCATAGGGCGCCTGGTGGGCCCAGCCGGTTTCGAAGTCGCCCTGCCAGGTGAGGTGGTGGCCCATGACCTTCACTTTCCAGACCCCGTCCTCCTTCACATAGTCGTTCTCGTAGAGGCCGCCTTCCCACCACTGGCGCGGCAGGTGGGGGTTGATGTCGGGCTTGGAGTCGTGGCTGCCGCCCTGCAGCAGGGCGCGGAAGCGGGCCTTGGCGGTCTTGCCGTCCGGGGCGATGTGGATGACGTCCTGCATCTGGATGTGGTCGCAGAGCAGGCCGTAGGCCGGGCCGTTCTTCTTGGTGAAGCCGGGCCTGAGCCGCCCGCAATAGAGCCGCCGCACCCCGGCCTTGCCCTTGAACACCCCGCCCATGAAGCGCAGCTCGCCGTCCTCGGCGAACAGGTCGACCACCTCGTCATAGAGGCCCTTGTCCATGAAGTAGCCGTAGGTGTGCTGCAGGGTGCGGATGGCCTTTTCGTCCTGCATCCGGCCGAGTTCGCGGCCGAGGGTTTCGACCTCGGCTTCCAGGCGGGCGATCCGCTCGCTCTCGCTGGTCTGGACGCGGCCCACGGTCAGCGGATCGGCCATGTCGGAATCTCCCCATCACTGGCTTTGCAGCCATCAGACACGGGGGCGCGGAGCCGGTCAAACCCTTGCGCGGGCCGGCGCGGGGCGCGCATGATCGCCGCTCCCAGGAAGGGAGCCTGACGATGCACCAGATCCGGATCTCGCCCGAGGCGCGGGCCTTCGCCCGCCGCCAGCGCGGCGGGGCGCTGCACATGTTCGAGACCCTCGATCTGGCCCGCACGGCGCATGTGATCATCGACATGCAGAACGGCTTCGTCGAGCCCGGCGCGCCGGTGGAGGTCCCGGTCGCGCGTGACATCGTCGGGGCCATCAACGCCATCAGCCGGGCGATCCGCGCCGGCGGCGGGACCAATGTCTTCCTGCAGATGACCGTGGACCAGGCCTCGCTGCAGAGCTGGTCCAACTGGTTCAGATACTTCCACACCGCCGATAGCACGGCCGGCTTCGAGGACTCCTTCGGCCACGGTCGCCATGGCTGGGAGCTCTGGCCGGGCATGGAGACGGGCGAGGGCGACCTTTTCGTCGACAAGACCCGCTTCGGCGCCTTCGTCCCGGGCGCCAGCCGGCTGCACGAGACCCTGCAGGCGCGCGGGATCGACACCCTGATCGTCACCGGAACCCTGACCAACTGCTGCTGCGAGTCCACGGCCAGGGACGCCATGCAGATGAACTATAAGCTGGTGTTCGTTTCCGACGCCAATGCGGCCCTGACCGATGCGGCGCACAACGCCACCCTCGACAACATGTGCATGATCTTCGCCGACGTGCGCCCGACGTCCGAGGTGGTGGAACTCATCGCCGCCAGCGCTCGCACGGAGGTAGTGGCGGAGTAGTCTCGATACCGACGAAGGCTGCGAGCGCGCGCCGGTCGGTGCTCAATCGCGGAAGACCGGCCCGGTGATCGACAACCCCGCCATCGAGCAGTCCGGCCCCATCCAGAAGGTCGTGC
>DATCFQ010000440.1:0-4004 GCA_036509495.1 Caulobacteraceae bacterium | reverse complement strand
CCAGGGCGTTCAGATGCCGCCGCAACACCTCGGCGTTGGCGCGCAGCAGGCCCGTCGCGGTCCCAGCCGGCAGGCCACCCGCTCGCCTCAGGGCGTCATCCACGAAGGCGCCCAGCCGGCGAAGGTTGTGACACGGCCCGTCCAGGGCGATCTCCAGCGCCATCGTGTGCTCCTTGCGGGAGTCATGATGGCGTGGCCGTCCGGCATGACAAGCACAAAACGTGCTTGATCTAGCGGTTCCTGGGCAATCGGGGCCGGCGCGTCAGCGTCGCCGCTGGGTGAAGACGCGATAGCCCTTCTCGTCGGCCAGTTCGAGCAGCTCCCGATCGCCTGAACTGTCGCCATAGGCGGCGGCGAGGCGGACCGCATCGCCATAGGCCGCCTTCAGGCGGGCGACCTTCTCCGGGCCCCGGCAGTTCTCGCTGGCGAAAGCTCCGTCGACCCGGCCATCAGCGCCATATCTCAGCCGGGTGCCGATCAGCCGGTCGGCCCCCAGCCGCCGGGCGAAGGGCGCCACCACCTCTTCGGGTGAGGCGGTGACGATCACCAGCTCGGCGCCGCGCTGGCGCCAGTCCCGCCAACGCTGTTCCGCATCGGGACGAATCAGCCGGCGCCCCAGGCTGGAATGTGCAAAAGCGTCGCAGGCCGCTTCCAGCTCAGCCTGCTTCAGGCCCCGCAGGAACACCCTCACGGCCGCGCCCTTCAGCCGTCCGCGGTCGTGGTCCAGCAAGTAGTTCGCGCAGGAGGGCGCCAGGGCGATCAGGCCCAGCGCCAGGCGCAGAGGTCCGCTGCGCCATGCCAGGAAGGCATTGAAACTGTCGCGAAAACTGAGAGTTCCGTCGAAGTCGAATGCGGCCAGCGGCCGTGGCGCCGCCCCCTGGCGCCCAATCTGCGGGCTTCCCATTTGAATCAAACCTTAACCGAGGTCGGCTAATTGAAACGATCGGCGACGCTCGGCTTTTTATCGACTGCGGCGCTGAAGCGCTTGTCGTCTGGCTGCGCATCGGTGAATGTCAAGGATTAGACAACTTGCGGCGCGTATCCTGCACGGGTTTCGCCTAGGGCGCGCGACGCAGGTCGCCGGCGGCACGCACCGGGCCGCCGTGACGGAGTGAGAGCGACTATGACCAAGGCCGCGAGTGGCGATACCAAGAGCACCCTCTATTGCTCCTTCTGCGGCAAGAGCCAGCATGAGGTGCGCAAGCTCATCGCCGGTCCTACCGTCTTCATCTGCGACGAGTGCGTCGAACTCTGCATGGATATCATCCGTGAAGAGCACAAGATCGCCTTCGTGAAGTCCAAGGACGGGGTGCCGACGCCGCGCGAGATCCGCGAGGTGCTGGACGACTACGTCATCGGTCAGGACCACGCCAAGAAGGTCCTCTCGGTCGCGGTGCACAACCATTACAAGCGGCTGAACCACGCCTCGAAGAACAACGACATCGAGCTGGCCAAGTCGAACATCCTGATGGTCGGCCCCACCGGTTCGGGCAAGACCTACCTGGCCCAGACCCTGGCGCGCATCATCGACGTGCCCTTCACCATGGCCGACGCCACCACCCTCACCGAGGCCGGCTATGTCGGCGAGGACGTCGAGAACATCATCCTGAAGCTGCTGCAGGCCGCCGACTACAACGTCGAGCGGGCCCAGCGCGGCATCGTCTATATCGACGAAGTCGACAAGATCAGCCGCAAGTCGGACAACCCCTCGATCACCCGCGACGTGTCGGGCGAGGGCGTCCAGCAGGCCCTGCTCAAGATCATGGAAGGCACCGTCGCCTCGGTGCCTCCGCAGGGCGGCCGCAAGCATCCGCAGCAGGAATTCCTGCAGGTCGACACCACCAACATCCTGTTCATCTGCGGCGGCGCCTTCGCCGGCCTGGAGAAGATCATCTCCGCCAGAGGGCAGGGGGCCGGCATCGGCTTCGGCGCCAACGTCCGCGATCCGGACGAGCGGCGGGTGGGCGAGGTGCTGTCCCAGGTCGAGCCCGACGATCTGCTGCGCTTCGGCCTGATCCCCGAGTTCATCGGCCGCCTGCCGGTGATCGCGACGCTGGAGGACCTCGACGAGGACGCCCTGGCCAAGATCCTGACCGAGCCGAAGAACGCCCTGATCAAGCAGTACGCCCGCCTGTTCGACATGGAGAACGTGGGCCTGACCTTCACCGACGACGCCCTGCGCTCGGTGGCCCGCAAGGCCATCGCCCGCAAGACCGGCGCCCGCGGCCTGCGCTCGATCATGGAAGGCATCCTGCTCGACACCATGTTCGAACTGCCGACCTATCAGGGCGTCGAGGAAGTGGTGGTCAACGCCGAGGTCGTCGAAGGCCGCGCGCAGCCGCTGCTCATCTATGCCGAGCGCCGGGGCGAGAAGGGCGCGGCCTCCTAGCCTCCGGAAGCCGCCCCCGCGCCGGCTCCGGCTCGTGGCCGCAATAACCCGCGCGCAATTCCGCCTTGATCCTTGCGCAGCTTGCTCCGACAACGGGGCGAAAGACCGCGTCGGGAGGCGTCGTCACTGCTATCTGGCGGGCCCTTCCGTCTCGCCCGCGCCCCCACCAAGTGCGCCCTCACTGAGCCAGGAGGCCCGAGTGTCCAGACTGATTGCGACCATGGTCGCTGCAACGAGCCTCTCGGTCGCCGTGTTCGGCGCGGCGGCCGGCGCCCAGGCGCAGGACGCGCCGTCCGGCGCGCCGCCGCAATGGGGAACCCTGGTCCGCTGCGCCCAGAACCCGGACGAGGCCGGGCGTCTGGCCTGTTACGACGCGGCCATGCGTGCGGCGGGCTATGCCCCCAACCCCACCGCGGTCGAGGAGAACCATCGCAAGGCCTTCGGCCTCTCGATCCCGAAGGTGAAGGTGTTCAAGCACCATAAGACCGAAGAGGGCGAACAGGCCGCCGGCGCCGCGCCGTCCGCTCCGAAAGAGAACCCCAACAACGTCGAAGTCACCGTCGATCAGGTCGCCATCGTCCAGCCCGGCGGGCGGCTTCTGGTGTTCACCAGCGATGGCCAGATCTGGGAGCAAACCGACGGCACCCAGCTGTCGAGCGAGCCGTCGGAAGGCTCGACCATGCTGATCCACCGCAACCCCCTCGGCGGCTATTTCTGCGACGCCAACAAGTACCAGGCGGTGCGCTGCAAGCGCGACAAGTAGCGCTCCGGCTTAAGGGCCGGCCGGCATGAGCAACCTCTTCGAGCGTCTGCTGTCGGACAAGGCGGCCTCGGACCGCCTCGCGCTCGAGGCGCCGGGCGGAACGCGCCTGAGTTTCCAAGGGCTGGTGGAAGAAAGCGGCCGGATGGCCAATGCGCTGGTCGCCCTGGGCGTGAAGCCCGGCGACCGCATCGCCGTGCAGGTCGAGAAATCACCGGCCAACCTCGTGCTCTACCTGGCCAGCCTGCGCACCGGCGCCGTCTATCTGCCGCTGAACACCGCCTACACCCTGCCCGAGGTCGGCTATTTCGTGGGCGACGCCGAGCCGTCGCTGATCGTCTGCGATCCCGCCGCCAAGGCCGGGGTGGACGAGCTGGCGGCCGTCTCCGGGGCCCGGACCCAGACGCTGGACGCGGCGGGGCAGGGAGGGCTGGCGACGCTCGCCCAGGCCCAGCCGGCCGGCTTCCAGACCGTCCCGCGGGCCGACGAGGACCTGGCGGCCATCGTCTACACCTCGGGCACCACCGGCCGCTCCAAGGGCGCCATGCTGACCCACGCCAACCTGGCGTCCAACGCCCGCACCCTGGTCGGGAGCTGGCGCTTCGGCCCGGCGGATGTGCTGATCCACGCCCTGCCGATCTATCACGTGCACGGGCTGTTCGTGGCCATCAACGTGCTCTTGATGGCCGGCGGGACGATGATCTTCCTGCCTAAGTTCGACGCGGCCGAGATCCTCGCCCTCATGCCGCGAGCCACCGCCCTGATGGGGGTGCCCACCTTCTATACCCGCCTGCTCAAACAGCCGGGGCTGACGCCGCAGGCCGCCGCGGGGATGCGCCTGTTCGTCTCCGGCTC
>DATCFQ010000439.1:0-3965 GCA_036509495.1 Caulobacteraceae bacterium | reverse complement strand
AAGGCGGCGTACCGCCGGTGCAGCTCGTCCCACTGGATCTGGGTCATGCAGACGCGCTTTTCGAAGCGGCTGCCGGTGACCAACTGAGCCTTGCAGATCACCTGGTCCGAAGCGTCGGCATCGGTGGTCTCGAGCGAGATGGTCACCTTGGACGGCGCCGTGACCTGCGAGGTTGGAGGCGCTTGTAGGCGAGCCGCCTGTTCGAGGGCTGGCGATCCGTCCTGGTCGTCGGGCGGACGGACTTGGAGTTCAGCCAGCCGCAGATGTCCAGACTCTCCGGCGGCGGGGCCGGCCGGCGCCGTATCCGCCCGGGGCGCCGCCATATCCTGCGCTGACAGGTCAGAGGCTGCGTCAATCTCGGCGACGGCGAGAAGAGGCGCCGAGGATGCCTCGTTCCGCGCAACCGTGATTGCAGCCTTCACCGGCATAGGCGCCATGAGGCTTATCGGTGCGGGATGGGCGAGCCGGGCGTAACCGGGCGGACTGATCTCGATCCGCACTTCCGCCGGTTGGGCGGCCCAGGCGGTCAATCCGCCGCCAGCACAGAGAACCGCAAGCGCGGCGGCGCCGGCTAGTCGACGCGCCGGGCTGGTGTGCTTCTGCTTCAACATCGCGACCCTTTCGACGAGGGGATGTTCTGTCGCTGAGGTCCAGTAGCAGCCCAAGGGCAGCGGCAGGATCGCCAGCTGGGCTTTCAGCAGCACTTCGGCGTAGGCCCGGCGGGCGCCCGGAAATCGGGTCACCACCGTCTCGTCGCAGGCCAGTTCCTGGTCGATGCGCATCAGGCGCGCGGCGAGGTGGACCAGCGGATTGAACCAGCACAGGCACTGGGCCGCGGCGCAGAGGCCATTCAGCCGGGAATCCTGGCGAGCGATGTGGGCCCGTTCATGGGCCAGGACGAGCGCCTGCTCGCCCGGGCTGTAGCGTTCGGCGAAGTCCTGGGGCGTGACGATGCGAGGGGAGATCACACCGACCACGGCCGGACCCACAGCGCCTCCGCGCGCCTGGCTGATGAACCTGTGCTGCAGGCGAGCCATGATCAGGGCCGTAACAGCGACGCCCAGGAGCCACAATCCGACGAGCAGCACGAACGGATCCAGGCTCATCGCGACGTCAGGGGCCGACGCCAGGAAAGCCTGATGAACGGGAGGGGCCGCAGCGAACGCCGGCGCGGCCGATTGCACGATCAAGACCTGGCGGGCGGGGGCCATCACCGCGGCGCTTGCCAGCACCGGCAACAGCCACAGGCCGTAGGCCAGGCGCGCGCCGAAACGGGACCGGATCATCTTGCGCAGGGCGACGACCACCAGGATCGCCGCTCCGGCCGCGAGGTTTACCCGCAAGAGCCCGCCAAGGATGTCAGTTGCGGTCATCGTCGATCTCCGCGATCAGGGCCTTCAGGGTCGCCACGTCCTCGGCCGTCAGCTGGCGATGTTCGGCGAAGTGGGCGACCAGCGGAGCCAGCTTGCCCTCGAACAGGCGGTCGAGCAGGCCCTGGCTCTCGGCCTGGACATAGGCCGAGCGGGCCAGCACCGGCCGGTAGAGGAAGCGGCCATCCTCCTCCTTGGCGCTGGAGATCGCGCCCTTGTTGAGGAGCCGGGTGATGATCACCCGGACGGTGTTCCTGGCCCAGCCGTTGGCGGGCCCGACCTCGGCCACGACCTCGTCGGGCGTCAGGGCGCCGCGGCTCCACAGCGCCTCCATGATCTGGCTCTCGGCGGACGATATCTTCGCCATGTTATCCTCGTAGTCTAATCATCAGACTACATCGATAACATCATTCGTCAAGGGGCCTGCATTTTTCTGATTTGGCAGCCCGGAGAGGACTCGAACCTCCGACCTTCGGTTTAGGAAACCGCTGCTCTATCCTGCTGAGCTACCGGGCCATGCGGCGGGTTTTAGGGGGATGGAGCGCATGGCGTCCAGCGAAGACTGGCGACCTCGCGGGGCCCTTGGCGCGTCTCCATGGAGGCCGAACGCAATCGAACGCTGCGACGACCGTTTCCCTCACGGCTGTAGGCGTGCTTGACTGTGAACATCGCCTCAGGCCAATACCGACCTTCACGCGGGCGAGCATGATGAGCCTTAACAAGCTTTACGACGCAGCGCTAACCGGCGCCGCAGATGACCGGATAATTAAGGTCGTAGTTCCAAGTCAAAGGATCGTTTGGCTTGGTATTCCAAAGAACGCCAGCGCCTCTATTTCGCGTGCTCTAGTTCAACATTATGGATTGGATGCGATCCCCTGCGATCTTACCTTCGAGGCGTTATGGCGGCTGAATCCAGAAATAGAGGACTTTCAGGTCGTCGCGATAAAGCGCAATCCGTACACACGCGTGGTATCGGCTTGGCTCAATAAGATCGCGGCTTCGGCTGCTTATAATGATCGATATCGCCGCATATATCCGAACTTGAGACCTGGAACAAGCTTCCCGGAATTCGCCTCATGGCTGAATTCTGCGGAAGGTAGCGACGATCGGGCCGATCAGCATTGGCGGTCACAGTACGATATGCTTGCGAGGGCTGACAAGATCGTGGCGTTTGAGGATCTGCCGGATTGCGTTTCTCTCCTTGGCCTGTACCCCTCCATTTTGCCCCACCGAAATCAGCACACGGAAATGGCGACTTTCGCCGGTTTGGAAGCCAGGCCACTGCTGGATTGGTATGATGACGAGGCGCTGAAGAATATCTCCAGGCGATACGCTCGCGACATCGAAATGCTTGGGTACGAGACGCCGCAGCTTGGGAAGCGAGCGCCCGTGAATAACTCTGTGAGCGCAGTCGCAAATGACGCGGACGAGCAGGACGGATCGTCCACCACCGCGTTCGCACATGTCCAGCAAGACCTCGTCGCGGCAGCGCAACAGGTTCGCCAACGCATCGAGGCCCATTACGAGCATCTGTTGCGAACAGACCCCGAGGGGGCCGCAGATTACCACCGGCGCTTGACGCCGATGTGGAAGGACAAATACCTCGACCGCGCCCCGGAACACATAGCCAAGTGGGCTGAACTGCTTGAGCACCTGGATGGGTTTCGCCAGGGGTATGAAATCGGGGTGGGCCCAGGATCGCTGTTCAGACTGCTGACCGACCTGAAACAGGTGGCCATGCGCGGCTGCGACACGGAACCGGACGAAACGATCGTCTTTCGTGAGTTGCGCAAGCAGCTAGGCATAGCCGAACTCGTCGATGCTCACGCGGTGCAACGGCGCACGCCCATGCCTATTGCGGAAGGCACCGACGCTTTGCTGGGGTTCTACACGACGTTCAGCAAGGACTTCTCAGTGCCGGATTGGGAATGGCTGTTCGATTACTGTCGAGAGCGCATGGTGGGGGATAAGTTGGTGTACCTCATTCCCAACCCCAAGTCGTATAATCAGGACGGGGTGGCCGCGTTCTTTCGGCAGCGCGCTGAGTTTCCGCTGTTGGACATCCCGACGCCAGGACGCGCCAAACAGTGGCACGAAAAGACGTTTTTGCGCCTATCGCTCGCCTGAGCCAGTGCGCCGCTTGAGCCGATGCGCCTGAGGCCGATCGCGACTATGCTGATCCTGCTGCTCGCCGGCTGCGGCCAGGGCGGGCTGGAGCGGCTGGCGGCCGGAGAGACCGGCAAGGTGGCCTCGGTCCATTCGGGCGACAGCTTCACCCTCGATTCCGGGCTGGAGGTGCGGCTGGCCGGGGTCGAGACGCCCCGCGGCGACGCGCCCTACGCAGACCAGGCGCGGACGGCGCTCACCCTGCTGGTGGCCGGTCGGCCGGTGCAGCTGCTCTACGGCGGGGCGCGCCGCGATCACTACGGCCGCGCCCTGGCCCAGGTGAAGCTGGTCAACGGCGGCGACTGGGTCGAGGGCGTCATGCTGAGGAAGGGCGAGGCGCGGGCGCGCACCTGGGCCGACAACCGGGCCATGGCCAAGGCCATGCTGGAGGACGAGGCCTATGCCCGCAACCGCAGCCTCGGCCTCTGG
>DATCFQ010000438.1:0-13185 GCA_036509495.1 Caulobacteraceae bacterium | reverse complement strand
GGCAGGCCCTTCAGCACGAAGTCGACGATACGGAAGAGCAGCAGCTGCACGGCGACCACGGCCACGCCCCACAGCGCCAGCTCCTCGATCGAGGTCGAGGCGGTCAGCGAAAAGGCCAGGGGCACGGCCAGGCCGATCAGCACGCCCCCGAAGGACACCGCCGCGGCGGCGTTGCCGTCACGGATCTCACGGATCTCGCGGTGCGGGCTCATCACCGCGTAGAGCACCGCCCCCAGGGCCAGCAGCACCAGACTCACGGCCGCATGGGCCAGGGTCGCGGGAAAGCCGGAGGCGAAGGCCTGGATCTCGGGCGTCATGCGTTACTCTCAGGCGGACGCGAATGGTTAGCACGCCGGGCCGCCTCGCGCACACGGCTGCGCTTGTCGCGTGTGCCGGCCGCTGCGGTCGGAGCTGCAAGAGCGGATTAAATTCAGGTGCGCCTGGCGCCAATTCTTCCACCGCTCATCCCGGCGAAGGCCGGGAGCCAGGACAGGTCGGAACCTATCTATTCAGAATAGCACGCAGTGGCGAGGGCGAGAAACCTAACCAAGATCGGCGTTACCTGTCCTGGATCCCGGCCTTCGCCGGGATGAGCGGGAGATGGGTGGTTCCGCCTAGTTGCAATCTGCACTTAATCTTCGGCGGCTTCGGGGAGCGTGCGGCGGGCGCTGGCCCTCAGCTTTTCGCTCTCGGACTTCAGTTGGCCGCAGGCGGCCAGGATGTCGCGGCCGCGGGGCTTGCGCACCGGGGCGGCGTAGCCGGCGCGGTTGACGATGGAGGCGAAGGTCTCGATGGTCTTGCGATCCGAGCACTCATAGGGCCCGCCCGGCCACGGATTGTAAGGGATCAGGTTGATCTTCGCCGGGATGCCGGCGATCAGCTTGACCAGGGCGCGGGCGTCGGCGGGGCTGTCGTTGACCCCCTTCAGCATCACATATTCGAAGGTGACCCGCTTGGCGTTGGAGAGGCCGGGATAGGCCTTCACCGCCGCCATCAGCTCGGCGATCGGATAGCGCCGGTTGATCGGCACCAGCTCATCGCGCAGCGCGTCGTTGGCAGCGTGCAGCGACACCGCCAACATGGCCTGGGTGCGTTCGCCCAGCGCGGTCATCTCCGGGACCACGCCGGAGGTCGAGACGGTGATCCGCCGACGCGAGATGCCCATGCCCTCGTGGTCGGCCATGATGTCGACCGCCTCGGCCACGCCGTCCAGATTATAGAGCGGCTCGCCCATGCCCATGAACACCACGTTCGACAGCCGGCGGTCCTCCTTGTCGGAGGGCCATTCGGCCAGGTCGTCGCGGGCGATCTGGACCTGGGCGACGATCTCGGCGGCCGTCAGGTTGCGCACCAAAGGCTGGGTGCCGGTGTGGCAGAAGGTGCAATTGAGGGTGCAGCCGACCTGGCTGGAGACGCAGAGCGCCCCCTGCCCACGCGACTGGGCGACGTCGGGGATGAACACCGTCTCGGCCTCGATGCCGGGAGCGAAGCGGATCAGCCATTTGCGGGTGCCGTCGGTGGAGACCTGGCGCTCCACGATCTCGGGCCGCTCGACCACGAAGCGCTCGGCCAGGGCTGCGCGGGTCTCCTTGGCGATGTCGCTCATCGGCTCGAAGGAGGTGGCGCCGAACTGGTGGATCCAGCGCCAGAGCTGGCCGGCGCGCATCTTGGTCTTGTCCGGCGCGATGACGCCGCAATCGACCAGCGCAGCCTTCAGCGCCCCGCGCGACAGGCCGGCGAGGTTGATCTTGCCCGGGGCGGCCGCGGCGGTCTCGCGCGGTCGGCTGAGGTCGAGGGTGACGGTCAAGGGCTGCGGCTTTAGGTTCGCGGGGGGCCATAGCAGATAAGGCGGCCCCGGCCCAATTTGCAGAGGAGCGGCGATATGACCGAAGAGGACGTCCGCGCCATCGCCATGGCCTTGCCTGAGGTCGAGGAGGCGATGTCCTACGGCAAGCCGGGCTTCAAGGCGTTCGGCAAGTTCCTCACCCGCGTGCGCAAGCAGGACGCCTCGATCGTGCTCACCGGCGTGGAGTTCGATGAGCGCGAGATGCTGATGGAGGCCGAGCCCGGCACCTTCCACATCACCGCCCACTACAAGGACTATCCCGCCGTGCTGGCGCGCCTGGCCACGGTCGACCCCGGCACGGTGAAGAGCTTCCTCGAACGCCGCTGGCGCCAATGCGCGCCCAAGACATTCCTGAAGAAGTGGGATGCGGCTGCAGCGGGCTGACGTTTTGGCCAATCCGCGCCCCCGGCTAACTACCTCCCCCATCGCGGTAGCGATGGCGGGAGGGGGACCGCCCGCCGAAGAGCGGGGGGTGGAGGGGGAAGGCGGCCGGCGACGACGTCAACGTCGCTAAGGCGCTGCCGACGCGCCAATGGGCTGGGCCTTCCCCCTCCACCACGCGCTCTACAGCCGGCGTGCGCCGGCTTCGGGGCGCGGTCCCCCTCCCGCCGCCTGCGGCGCGGGAGGTAACAGATTAGGGGCTCCGTCGGATGAGCGGGTGATGACAGGGCCGCGTCCTCGCCTTAGCTTCCGCCGCGCTGTCAGCGAGGGCGCATGGCCTATCGATCCCTTCGTGAGTTCATGGCCCGGCTGGAGGAGGCCGGGGAGCTGGTGCGGGTCACCGAGCCGGTCTGCACGGCGCTCGAGATGACCGAGATTCAGACCCGGCTGCTGGCCAATGGCGGGCCGGCGGTGCTGTTCGAGAATCCTGTGATGGCGGACGGGACGCCGTCTTCGATTCCCTGCCTCGCCAATCTGTTCGGCACTGTGAAGCGCGTGGCCATGGGCGTCACCCTGGGCGGGCGCGAACGGCAGACCGCGGCCGACCTGCGCGAGGTCGGCGAGCTGCTGGCCTTCCTGCGCCAGCCCGAGCCGCCGCGGGGGCTGAAGGAAGCCTGGGATCTCCTGCCCATGGCGCGCGACGTGATGTCCATGCGCCCGCAGATCGTGAAGGCGGCGCCGGTCCAAGAGGTGGTGCTCAAGGGCAAGGACATCGACCTTGCCCGCCTGCCGATCCAGACCTGCTGGCCGGGCGAGCCTGCGCCCCTGATCACCTGGCCGCTGGTGGTCACCAAGGGCCCCAGCGAGGCGCGCGAGGACGACTTCAATCTAGGCATCTACCGCATGCAGGTGCTAGGGCCGGACCGCACCGTCATGCGCTGGCTGCACCACCGCGGCGGCGCCCAGCATCACCGGCGCTGGAAGGCGTCTGGCAAGCGCGAGCCGCTGCCGGCCTGCGCGGTCATCGGGGCCGATCCGGGGACCATCATTGCGGCGGTGACACCGGTCCCGGACACCCTCTCGGAATATCAGTTCGCCGGCCTGCTGCGCGGGGCGAAGCTGGAGCTGGTGCGGGCCAAGACCGTGCCGCTGATGGTCCCGGCCCAGGCCGAGATCGTGCTGGAGGGCCACGTCCTGCTGGGCGATTGCGCCGACGAGGGCCCCTACGGCGACCACACCGGCTACTACAATTCGGTCGAGCGCTTCCCGGTGTTCCAGATCTCCGCGATCACCATGCGCAGGGACCCGATCTATCTGACCACCTTCACCGGCCGCCCGCCCGACGAACCCTCGATCCTGGGCGAGGCGCTGAACGAGGTGTTCATCCCGCTGTTCCAGCAGCAGTTCCCTGAGATCGTCGACTTCTGGCTGCCGCCCGAGGGCTGCAGCTACCGCATCGCCGTGGTGTCGATGAAGAAGGCCTACGCCGGCCACGCCAAGCGGGTGATGATGGGGGTGTGGTCCTATCTGCGCCAGTTCACCTACACCAAGTGGGTGATCGTGGTGGACGACGACATCGACGCCCGCGATTGGAAGGACGTGATGTGGGCGCTCTCGACCCGCATGGATCCGGCCCGCGACATCACCGTGATCGAGAACACCCCGATCGACTATCTGGACTTCGCCTCGCCGGTGTCGGGCCTCGGCTCCAAGATCGGCCTGGACGCCACCGACAAGTGGGAGGGCGAGACCACCCGCGAGTGGGGCCGCCCGATCCGCATGAGCGACGAGGTGATCCGCACCGTGACCGAGAAATGGTCGAAGCTGGGCCTGCCCGGGGACGGCAAGCCGATCTGGAAGTAGGCGCCCCTCCCCCGCTGCGCAGGTGAGGAGATAGCCGCAGCGCTTGCCGCCGCCCGCCCGCTCGGCCATATCCCCGGCATGGATGAAAACCTGTTGCAGGACGTGGTCCAGGCCGCGCTGAAGGCCGGCGCGGATGCGGCCGAGGCGGTGGGCGCCGAGCGGCAGTCGCTGTCGATCGGGGTCCGCCTGGGCGAGCTCGAGGAAGTCGAGCGCGAAGAGGCGCGCGACCTCGGGCTTCGGGTGTTCATCGGCCAGCAGCAGGCGACCGTGTCGGGCTCGGACGTGTCGGCCGAAGCCATCGGCAAGCTGGTCGAGCGCGCCGTCGCCATGGCGCGGCTGGCGCCCGAGGACAAATACGCCGGCCTCGCGCCGCAGGACCGGCTGGCCAAGGGGCCGCTGCCCGACCTCGACCTGATCGACGCCTTCGAACCCAGCGCCGAGCAGCTCGAACACCAGGCGCGGGCGGCCGAGGATGCCGCGCGAGCGATTTCCGGGGTCACCAATTCCGAGGGCGGCTCGGGCGGCTGGTCGTCGTCGCACTGGCGGCTGGTCACCTCGCACGGCTTTTCCGGCGAGCACGGGGCCACCTCGTTCTCGGTCGGCGCCTCGGTGATCGCCGGCGACGAGGAGACCATGGAACGCGGCTACGATGGCCGCCACACCCGCTGGCACGGCGATCTGCCGACGCCCGAGGCCATCGGCGAAGAGGCCGGAAACCGCGCCGTGGGCCGGCTGGGCGCGCGCAAGATCGAGAGCACCACCGCGCCGGTGATCTTCGAGAACCGCCTGGCCGCAGCGCTGATCTCGCCCCTGGTCGGGGCCGCCGCCGGGACCTCGGTGGCGCGCGGCGTCTCGTTCCTGAAGACCAGGCTCGGCGAGCGCATCTTCGCCAAGGGCGTCAACGTCGTCGACGAACCGCACCGGCGCCGCGGCCTGGGCTCGGCGCCCTTCGACGACGAAGGGGTGGCGACCAAACGCACCGCCCTGATCGACGACGGGGTGCTGACCACCTGGCTGATGAACAGTTCCTCCGCCCGCCAACTGGGGTTGCAGACCACCGGTCACGCCTCGCGCGGCCTTGCCGGACCGCCCGGCGTCGGCCCTGCCAACCTGACCCTCGAGCCCGGCGAGCGGGACCTGGCCGGCCTGATGCAGGATGCGGGCGAGGGGCTTCTGGTCACCATGATGTTCGGGCCCTCGCTCAACGCCAACACCGGCGACTGGTCGATCGGGGTCTCGGGCTTCTGGTTCAAGGGCGGCGAGATCGCCTATCCGGTCGCCGAGATCACCGTCGCGGGCAACCTCATCGAGGTCTTCGCCAAGCTGATCCCCGGCTCGGACCTGGAGTTCCGCGGCGCCACCAACGCGCCCTCGGTGCTGATCCCCGACCTCGCCATCGCGGGGAGATGAGCGGCGCCGACCTCGAGCTGATCGAAAGCGCCGCCCGGGACGCGGGCGAACTGGCGCTTCGCTTCAAGCGCGAAGGCAAGGTCCAGACCTGGTCCAAGGAAGGCGGCTCGCCGGTGACCAGCGCCGACCTGGCCGTCGACCGCCAGCTGCAGGAGCAGCTGAAGGCCGCCCGGCCCGACTATGGCTGGCTTTCGGAGGAGACCGCCGACGACCGCTCGCGGCTGTCGGCCAGGCGGACTTTCGTGGTCGATCCGATCGACGGCACCATCGCCTACATCAAGGACCGGCCGTATTGGGCTGTCTGCATCGGCGTGGTCGAGGACGGCCAGCCGACCTGCGGGGTGCTCTACGCGCCCCAGCTCGGCGAGACCTATGTCGCCGTGGCCGGCGGCGGCGCACGCCTGAACGGCCAGCCGATCGGCGCCAGCGACCGCGCCACGCTGGAGGGCGCCGCCCTGCTCGCCGACGCCCGCACCCTGCGCCGGCCGGACTGGCCGCAGCCCTGGCCCGAGGACCTCAGGATCGAGACCCGCAATTCGGTGGCCTACCGCATGGCCCTGGTCGCCGCCGGCGCCTTCGATGCGGTGGTGGCGCTGTCGTCCAAGTGCGACTGGGACCTGGCCGCCGCCGACCTGATCGCGCGCGAGGCGGGCGCCCTGGTCAGCGATCACCGCGCCCGGCCCTTCGCCTACAACCAGGCCTCGGTGCGCAAGCGCAGCCTGGTCTGCGCCGCGCCCCAGCTTCACGCATTGATCATCTCGCGCGTGAACCATATCGAGCTGACCTGAGTGATTCTGCCGAGCGAATCTGGGAACAAACACAGTCATGGCCGAGCCGGATCACCAGCTGCTGCACATCGTCATCGGCGGCGAGCTGACCAGCGTGGAGTCGGTTCAATTCCGCGACCTTTCCAAGGTCGAGCTGGTCGGGGCCTATCCCAACTACGCCGCCGCCCACACCGCCTGGCGCGCCAAGGCCCAGTCCACCGTCGACAACGCCCTGATGCGCTACTTCATCATCCACGCCCACCGCCTGCTGGATCCGAGCAAGGACGGCGAGCACTACTGAATCTGGCGCCCCGGCCCGGCGCTGGCTTGAAGAGGAACCACCAAGCTCACCAAGGACACGAAGGGCTTCGTGAGCTCCGTGGGGTTCGTGGTTGAAAAAAGCCTGGCTATCCGCTCGATCGGCGATGAGGCCTGGGTCCCCGCTTGCGCGGGGATGAGCGGAGAAGCTTGTCAGTCTTCCAGCGGACGCGGCCGCAGCCGGTTGATGTGGCCCATCTTGCGGCCGGGGCGGGCTTCGCGCTTGCCGTAGAGCCAGAGCCGCGCATTGGGCTCGGAGATCAGCTTCTTCCAGTCGCCTGCCTCGTCGCCGATCAGGTTGATCATCTCGGTGCGGGCCAGGGCATGGGTCGGGCCCAGCGGCCAGCCGGCGACGGCGCGGATCTGCTGTTCGAACTGGTCGACCTCGCAGCCGTCCAGGGTCCAGTGCCCTGAATTGTGCACCCGGGGGGCGATCTCATTGACCAGCAGCTTGCCGCCGTCGAGTTCGAACAGCTCCACCGCCAGCACGCCGACATAGTCGAGGCTGGTGAGAATCCGCGCGGCGATCTGCTGGGCCTGGGCCAGCGTCGAGGCCGAGACCTCGGCCGGGGCGTGGGTGCGGCGCAGGATGCCGCCTTCGTGGTGGTTCTCGCCCAGCGGATAGAGGGCGATCTCACCCGAACGGCCGCGCGCGGCGATCACGGACAGTTCGCGCTCGAAGGCCGCCGGCGCCTCGACGATCACCGGCTTGGAGCCGACCCGCACGAAGGCGGCGGCGAGGTCGGACGGCTGCTCGATCCAGGTCTGGCCCTTGCCGTCATAGCCCTCGCGGCGGGTCTTGATCAGGCAGGGCGAGCCGATGATCTCCACCGCCTTGGCCAGGCCGGCCAGGTCGGCGGCCTCGGCGAAGGCCACGGTGGGCGCGCCAGCGTCACCGAGGAATCGCTTCTCCTCGACCCGGTCCTGGGCGATGGCCAGGGCCCGGGCATTGGGCGCGGTCTCGGCCCCGAGCGCGCGCAGGCGCTCCACCGCCTGGGCCGGCACATTCTCGAATTCGAAGGTGATGACGTCGGCGACGTCGGCCAGGGCCTTCAGCGCCGCGTCGTCGTCATAAGGGGCGGCGATGGCCGTCCGGGCCACGCGGGCGGCGGGGCAGTCCGGCTCGGGATCCAGGATGGCGACGTCGAAGCCCAGGCGGGCGGCGGCGAGGGCCAGCATGCGGCCGAGCTGGCCTCCGCCGAGGATGCCGATGGTCGAGCCGGGCTCGAGCGGAAAGTCGGTCATGATCTAGGCGTCGACGACGCTCTCGGGGACGGATTCGGTCTGCTGCTGGCGGAAGGCCGCGACCCGTTCGGCCAGGGCGGGATCGGCCAGGGCCAGGATCTGGGCGGCCAGCAGCCCGGCGTTGCGGGCGCCGGCCTCGCCCACGGCCAGGGCGCCGACCGGCACGCCCGGCGGCATCTGGGCGATGGAGAGCAGGGAATCCAGGCCGTCCAGCGACTTGGAGCGCACCGGCACGCCCAGCACCGGCAGCTCGGTCAGGGCCGCGACCATGCCCGGCAGGTGGGCCGCGCCGCCGGCGCCGGCGATGATCACCTTCACCCCGCGCGCCTTGGCGGTCTTGGCGAAGTCGTACAGCCGGTCGGGGGTGCGGTGGGCGGAGACCACCTTGGCCTCATAGGCCACGCCCAGCATATCCAGGCTCTCGGCCGCGCACTGCATGGTCGGCCAGTCCGAGCGGCTTCCCATGACGATGGCGACGGGCGGCGCGGGGCCGGGGTTCGGCATTGAGTGGTCCTTCGCCAGCGGGCGGTCCAGGAAAGGGCGCGGAGTATAGGCGCCGGGCCCCCCGCGGCAAGGCTGGCGCTATTCGCCTTCCGCGCGTTCCGACAGAGGCCGGGATTGGCGTCGCTCCGGAAGAGGAACCACCAAGCTCACCAAGCTCACCAAGCCCTTCGTGTCCTTGGTGAACTTGGTGGTGAATTCAACGGCCTATCCGGGCCGCTGCGCGTCCATCGCCGGCGTCGGCGTGACTTGATCTGGGTCAGCGGCCGGCTTTCGGGCCCTCGGCGACACGGCGCTCGAACGCTTCGGCGAGGCACTCGTTCACCGGCGGCGGATTGCGTCCGCGCATGCGCGGGCCGGAGGCGGCGCCGGACACTTTCAAGCCTTCGACGCCGGAGCGGCGGAAGAAGACGAACAGGGCGCAGTCGGGCAGGCGGTAGGTCCACATGGCCCCCGCGCCCTCGGCCCGCGACAGGTCCGGCGCCCCCAGCCGGCCGGTGACTTCCGGCTCTGTGGCGGCGAGCAGGCCATGGAACGGCGGGGTGCGCCCCGGATGCAGCTTGTCGCCGCGCCCGGCCGTGCCCGGATCTTCGCGGACCGCCTCGGCGGAACGGGTCTGGGGCGCCGCATCCTGCCGCGCCGCGTGGGCGGCGGTCTGGATCCACAGGCCGGCCGCCGCGACGCCGATGATCAAGGCCAAGGTTCGAACCATGGCGGCTAAAGACCGTCCGGCAGGCCTTATTGCAAGGCCTCTGCATTGCTTGGCGGCCATCGCTCGCTATAGTCCGCCGCCTTCCCGGCCGGAGCCCTCACCTATGACGGACCTGTATGACGTCGCCGCCATCGGCAACGCCATTGTCGACGTGATCGCGCCATCGAGCGACGACTTCATCGCCGACCAGTCCCTCCCCAAGGGCGGCATGACCCTGATCGACGACCGGCGCGCCGACGAACTCTACGAGGCCATGGCCCCGGGCCAGGAAGCCTCCGGCGGCTCGGCGGCCAACAGCGTGGCCGGCATCGCCAGCTTCGGCGGCCGGGCGGCCTTCATCGGCAAGACCGCCGACGACCAGCTCGGCAAGGTGTTCGCCCACGACATCCGCGCCATCGGCGCCCATTTCGACACCCAGCCCCTGGCCGCCGCCACGGCCGGCACCGGCCGTTGCCTGATCAACGTCACCCCCGACGGCCAGCGGACCATGGCCACCTTCCTGGGCGCCGCGAACCTCTTGGGTCCCGACGACGTCGATCCCAAGGTGATCGAGCAGGCCAAGATCACCTTCCTGGAGGGCTATCTGTTCACCCCGGACGCGGCGCGCCAGGCCTTCGCCAAGGCCGCCGGCCTGGCCCGCGCCAACGGCCGGCTGATCGCCCTGACCCTGTCGGCCGGCTTCGTGGTGGAGAGCTTCCGCGAGGTGCTGATCGAGTTCATCGAGACCCAGGTCGACATCCTGTTCGCCAACGAGGAGGAGATCACCCTCTTGTTCCAGACCAAGAGCTTCGACGAGGCGGTGGCCCTGACCCGTCCGCACGTGAAGATCGCCGCCCTGACCTGCGGGGCCTCCGGCTCGGTGGTGATCGGCGGCGAGGAGAGCCACAAGGTCCGGGCCGAGCCGATCGACAAGCTGGTCGACACCACCGGCGCGGGCGACGCCTATGCCGCCGGATTCCTCTACGGCCTGGCGCGTGGCCGGCCGCTGAACGTCTGCGGGCGGCTGGGCTCGATCGCGGCCGCGGAAGTCATCTCCCACTATGGCGCCCGGCCGGAGACCTCGCTCCGCGACCTCGCCATCAAGGCAGGACTGTAGTCCGATGAACCGGTCGGCCGAGGTCACCCGCAAGACCAAGGAGACGCAGATCCGCGTCCGGCTGGGCCTGGACGGGACCGGCCAGTCGACGGTCGCCACCGGCGTCGGCTTCTTCGACCACATGCTGGAATCCTTCGCCCGCCACGGCGGCTTCGACATGGAGGTCGAGACCAAGGGCGACCTGCACATCGACATGCACCACACCGTCGAGGACACCGGCATCGTCATCGGCCAGGCCGTGATGCAGGCGCTGGACGGTTTCAAGGGCATCCGCAGATTCGGCCACGCCTATATCCCGATGGACGAGACCCTGACGCGCTGCGCCATCGACCTCTCCAACCGGGCCTATCTGGTCTGGAAGGTGCAGTTCTCCAGGCCCAAGGTCGGCGAGATGGACACCGAGCTGTTCAAGGAATTTCACCACGCCTTCGCCATGAACGCCGGCGCCTGCGTGCACCTGGAGACCCTCTACGGCGAGAATTCCCACCACATCGCCGAGAGCGGCTTCAAGGCCCTGGCCCGCGCGCTGCGCACGGCGGTGGAGCTGGATCCCAAGACCCACGGACACGCCCCCTCGACCAAGGGCGTGCTGTAGCTTCCCATGCCCGCAGCCGTCCTGATCGACTACGGGTCGGGCAATCTCCGCTCGGCCGAGAAGGCGCTGCTCCGGGCGGCCGCCCAGCGGCCCGGCGCGCCCGAAGTGGTGACCACCTCCGATCCCGACGTGGTGGCCAGGGCCGACCGGCTGGTGCTGCCGGGCGTCGGGGCCTTCGCCGCCTGCATGGCGGCGATCGAGGCGGTCGACGGGCTGACGGCGGCGATCGACGAGGCGGTGCGGGTGCGCGGCCGGCCGTTCCTCGGCGTCTGCGTCGGCATGCAGCTGATGGCCGAGCGGGGCCTGGAGTTTGGCACGACGCCCGGCTTCGGCTGGATCGAAGGCGAGGTGCGGCGCATCCAGCCCGGCGACGGGCGGCTGAAGGTGCCGCACATGGGCTGGAACGCCCTGGAAGGCGTCACCGGCCACCCGGTGTTCGCGGGCCTCGACGGCCGCGACGTCTATTTCACCCACTCCTTCGCGCTCTATCCCGAGCACGCCGCGGACGCCGCCGCCTGGACCACCCACGGCGAGCGCTTCGCCGCGGCGGTGGCCAAGGACAATATGGCCGGGGCCCAGTTCCACCCCGAGAAGTCGCAAGAGGTGGGGCTGAAGCTGCTCGGCCAGTTCCTCGAGTGGCGTCCATGAAGGCCGGCAGCCGATGATCCTCTATCCCGCCATCGACCTGAAGGACGGCCAGTGCGTGCGCGTGGTGCACGGCGACTTCTCCACCGCGACGGTGTTCAACGACGACCCCGCCGACCAGGCGCGGATCTGGGCCGCGGCGGGCTTCGAGTGGCTGCACGTCATCGACCTGACCGGATCGGCCGAGGGCCGGGCGGTGAACGGCGCGGCGGTGGAGGCGATCCTGCAGGCGGTCTCCATGCCGGTGCAGCTGGGCGGCGGCATCCGTTCGCTGGAGAATATCGAGACCTGGATCGAGGCCGGGGTCAGCCGGGTGATCCTGGGCACCGCGGCGGTGCGCGATCCGGAGCTGGTGAAGACCGCCGCCCGCCAGTGGCCCGAGCAGATCGCGGTCAGCGTCGACGTCCGCGCCGGCAAGGTGGCGGTGCAGGGCTGGCTGGAGGATTCGGGCCTGGACGCCCTGACCGTGGCGCGCCGCTTCGAGGACGTCGGGGTCTCGGCCCTGATCGTCACCGACATCGACCGCGACGGCGCCCTGCAGGGCTTCAATGTCGAGGTGTTCGGGGCCATCGCCGATGCGGTGGACATCCCGGTGATCGCCGCCGGGGGCCTGGCCACCGCCGATGACATCACCCGGCTTCGGGCCCGTGACGGGCGCAGGATCGCCGGGGCGGTGCTGGGCCGGGCGCTCTATGCCGGCGCCATCAAGCCGCCCGAGGCGCTCGAGGCCGCCAGCCGCAAGCGGGCCGGCTGATGCTGAAGGTGCGGGTCATTCCCTGTCTCGACGTCAAGGACGGGCGGGTGGTGAAGGGGGTGCAGTTCGTCTCCCTGCGCGACGCCGGCGATCCGGTGGAACAGGCCTCGGCCTATGATGCGGCGGGCGCCGACGAGCTGATGTTCCTGGACATCACCGCCAGCCATGAGGGCAGGAGCGCCATCCTGGATGTGGTCGCCCGCACCGCCGACGTCTGCTTCATGCCGGTGGGCGTGGGCGGCGGGGTGCGCACGGTGCAGGACGCCAGGCGGCTGCTCCGCGCCGGGGCCGACAAGGTCTCGGTCAATACCGCCGCGGTCGAGGACCCGGACCTGATCCCCCGCTGCGCCGACGCCTTCGGCGCCCAGGCGGTGGTCGCCGCCATCGACGCCAGGCGGCGCGAGGGCGGCGGCTGGGAGGTGTTCACCTATGGCGGCCGCAAGCCCACCGGGCTGGACGTGGTCGAACACGCGGTGCGCTCGGTCGAGCGGGGGGCGGGCGAGATCCTGCTCACCTCCATGGATCGCGACGGCTCCAAGGCCGGCTATGACACCGAGCTCTTGAGGGCGGTCTCCTCGGCCGTCGGCGTGCCGGTGATCGCCTCGGGTGGCGCCGGGTCGCCCGGGCATCTGGTGCAGGCCGTGCGCGACGGCGGCGCCGACGCGGTCCTGGCCGCCTCGATCTTCCACTTCGGCGAGATCAGCATCGGCGAGGCCAAGCGGGAATTGCGCGAGGCCGGCCTTCCGGTCAGGCTGACCTAGGCGCGCTCAAGCAGCAAAGCGGTAGCGCCAAATAGAGTACGCGCTCAAGCAGCGAGCGCTTGTCGCGAGCGGTAGCGCCAAGAGGAAAAGATGAGCCAGAAGTTCGCCGAAGTCCTGCACCGCCTGCACACGACCATCCATGAGCGCAAGGGCGCCGACCCCTCCACCTCCTACACCGCCAAGCTGCTGGCCGAGGGCGCCGAGCGGGCAGCCAAGAAGTTCGGCGAGGAGGCCATAGAGCTGGTCATCGCCGCGGCCGGCGGCGATCCCAAGGCCGCCGTGACCGAGAGC
>DATCFQ010000437.1:0-2105 GCA_036509495.1 Caulobacteraceae bacterium | reverse complement strand
CCCTAGCCGGTCCAGCCGCATCGGTGATCGCTCAGCCTCCGCGTCGTCACCGCCGGTGAAGGCGTCCAGCAAAGCCACGAACCTTCCCCGGCGGATCAGCTCGCGTATCGACCCGTGGCCTGCAAGGCCCTGAACCGGGGCCAGATCCGCCTGTGGGACCCCGGCCATGTGCTCGCCCTGCAGCCGGTCGTCCCAGCACTGCTCCCCATAGACCAGCATGCTTCTCGGCCGGCGCGGTGCGGCGAGGTAGGCGGCGCGCAGATCGAGCGGCAGGTCCGGAAACCGGCGGCGCAACGTCTCGGCGGCATCGGCACGGTTCAGATAGGTATTGAATTCGGGCTCGAGGTTCACCGGCCCACCGAAGTTCAGCACCGCCTCGGCCTTCAGATCGAGACCATAGGCCAAGGCGCCGTAGCCGCCGCTGGAATTGCCGAGGCAGAAGACCCGATCGGCCCCCAGATCGTCGCGGATGCGCCTCAGCGCAACGAGGGTCGCCTCGCGGTCGCCCAAGGAGCGTATGCCGCCCATGAAGTGGACCACGTCGAAATCCCGCAGGTAGACGATGCTGGCGTCCAGGCGCGTGATCCAGCGATCGAACAGCCAGAGCGGCAGGTTCATGTGGTGGTTGCGTCCGCAGAAGACGAAGACCACCGCCTTGGAGCCGGCGACAGGGATGATCTGCACGTCCTTGCCGCGGTCGTCCTCGAAGCGGGACCCGGTCACGTCTGCGGGCATCAGATCGATGAGTTCGAGCACATTGCCTGGCCAGTCCAGCTCGGGCTCGCGCTCGCGCAGATGGGTCAGGGCGAAGCGCGCCGGCTCAAGGCAGCCGTCGATGAGCATCTCGTCGATCGCCTTGAACCACTTCTTCTGCGTGCCGACGCCGAAGTCTGGGGCTTCGCCCGCCTCATAGGCGCGCATCAGCAGTTGGCGGACGCCCGCCAGCGACACGTGGCTTGCCGGCCGGGCCCTTGCCCCCTCGGCGCTCATCGGGCGCCGGCCCCGCTAGCAACCCAGGCGCGCCCCGCCAGACAGGCGATGCGGCGCGCGTGTGTTTCCGACATTCTATCTGGCCCGCCCAACCCTGTGTCGGGACTGTAACATTCGCAGGCGAATGCGCCAGCCGTCGTCGCCGCTGTGGCCGGCCGGGTGTCGTCTTTACGAAGCCATTATGCGGCCGGGGGCGGCCTCCTATCGAACCTTGATGCCGGACGGGGGCATTGAAGGGCTCATCCCGCAGAGAGCGCCTGGAATTCATCCCGGCGATCGGAGGAGAGCCATGGCGGACCTGATCTACCTGGTCGTCGGCATCGCCGTCTTGCTGATCTTCGCCGGCTACGCCTTGCTGTTGAGGCGCGCCTGAGCATGCCGATGATGGTGATCTACGGCGTCGCGGCGGTGGGCGTGGCGATCTACATGGTCGCCGCCCTGCTGCGGCCTGAGAAGTTCTGAGATCCGGGCGACGGCGGCCCAGCCGGTCCGCGGCCCTTCTCATCACAAATCCTGAACAAGAGGAGACCTCGCCATGGACGTGCGAGGCTGGGGCGAGATCGTCTTCACGATCGCCCTCACGGTCATTCTGGCGCTGCCGCTGGGCCTCTATCTGGCCCGGGTCTGGCAGGGCGAGGTCAAGTGGCTGCAGCCGGTCGAGGGGGTCCTCTACCGGAGTTTCGGCGTCGACCCGAAGAACCAACAGAATTGGCTGGCCTACACCGTCTCCATGCTGGCCTTCAGCATCGCCAGCTTCCTGGTGCTGTACCTGATCCTCAGGTTCCAGAACGTCCTGCCGTTGAACCCACAGAAGTTCGCGGGCTTTTCGCCGGACCTGGCGTTCAACACGGCGATCAGCTTCGTCACCAACACCAACTGGCAGTCCTATGTGCCGGAGAGCTCCATCTCGACCTTCTCGCAGATGGCGGGCCTGACCACGCACAACTTCCTCTCGGCGGCCGTCGGCATCGCCATCGCGGCGGCAGTGGCCCGGGCCTTCGCGGCCAACCGCGCCGAAGGCCTCGGCAACTTCTGGGCCGACCTGACCCGCATCAGCCTCTACATCCTGCTGCCGTTCTCGATCGTGCTGGCGCTTGCCTATGTCGCGCTCGGGG
>DATCFQ010000436.1:0-7967 GCA_036509495.1 Caulobacteraceae bacterium | reverse complement strand
GCCGGGTCCGTGACTCCCTGCTGGTCAAGGGCTTCCTGAGCCCGATGCCGCTGGGCGAGATCGCGCCCTCGCCGTGGTTTCTCGACCGTCTCCTCTGGAGGCCTCGACGCCTGGGGTTAAGCCCGGCGGTGCGAGCCTTCGTGCTCAAGCGCGACGGCTATGCCTGCGTCTACTGCCATGCCGACGATCAGCCTCTCCACGTCGACCACGTGATCCCGGTCACCACCGGCGGCACGGACGAGATCGAAAATCTCGCCACGGCCTGTCAGCCCTGCAACCTCAGCAAAGGAGCCAAGATGCTCGCCGACTGGCGTCCCGACCTGGCCGGCCGCCCTCAATGAGCGGCCCTCCCTACACCAAGCTGTTCTGGGGCGAATATCACCGGGAGACGAACCATTTCAGCCGCGAGGAGCACGGCGCCTATCTGCTGCTGATCAGTGAGGCGTGGGACCATGGCGGCTGCATCCCCGGCGACGAGGCCACGCTGGCCCGGCTGATCAAGGGCACGCCCGAGGATTGGGCCCGATTGGCGCCTACTCTGCTCGCCCGCTTCCGCCCGGCCCGGGGTCGCTGGCGCCACCCCTGGATCTCCGATCAGCTGGGCGCCTTCACCGCCGTGTCGCGTAAACGAAGTGAGGCCGGAAAAAAGGGTGGATCGGCAAGCGTCGGAAAAGTCAGCCGAAATCGCCAAGCAAGTGCTGATCAAATGCCGCCATATCCAGACTCAGAGTCAGACCTAGAGACTCTGGCGAAGCCTAATCCTTCAGAGTCAGAGTCCACTACGCTGCGCGAGGTCTCGATCGAGGACATGGCGAGATCGATCTACGAGCGGCTGGCGCCTCTCGCCAGGATGAAGACCGGCCATGACCCGATGCGGATCCGCCAAGCTCTGGAGCGCCGCGCGTCCTTCGGCGAGGACGCCCGGGCCGTGGCCCGAGCAGCCTACGCCTTCGCCAAGCACCCCTGGCAGCAGAGGGACGGTGGCCAGCACGCGGCCCAGATCCACAAGTTGATCGACGTCGGTTTCCCGCCGCTCTGGCTGCAGTCCGGCATGACGCTGGCCATCCCGGAGACCATCGGCGGCCGGCCGCTCGAATGGACCCCGCCGGCGGTGGTCGGGCCGCCGACCCCCGTCGCAGCCCTCTCCACCATCACGGTCGACGGGCACTCGTTCGAGGTCCCGGCCTTCGAGACCGACATGAATTCGCTGCTGGCCGAGCGGCGCATCCGCCACCAGCTCGAGATCATGGGGGAGTGGGGCCAGGATCGGTTCATGGCGCAGCTCTGGCAGCGGTCGCAGTGGGGCCCGCCCCCTGGCGAACGGGGCTGCAAGATCTGGCCGAGCGTGCTGCACTTCGCCTGCCCTGAAACGAAGCGGGCCTCCGCCTAGCGACGGTGGAGGCCCGTCCGGGGCGGGGGACGTGGGTCCCCCTGGGGGTATCCCAGACCCCGATTTAGCGCTGGCTGGCGGCTTCGATCAAGGGCTTCGCATCACCCGCGGTGCAGTGGTGGCTCTGGATCGCCTTGATGGTCTTCAGCAGCGACGTCGCGGACGCCATGGCCTCGCGCCGCACCGGCTCCGGGAAGCCGACGAACATCTCGGCCAGCTGGCCCATGTCGAAGCTCTGCAGCATCGCGTGGGTGCGTGCTTGGCCCTCGGTGACACCTGGCCGGATAGCCTGGTCGAGATCCTCGAAGAACCACGCCACGTCGATGGTGAGCGCCTTGGCGATCGCATAGAGCTTCGAGGCCGAGATCCGATTGGAGCCCCGCTCGTATTTCTGGACCTGCTGGAACGTCAGCCCCAGGGCGGCGGCGAGCTCCTCCTGGGACTTGCCGACCTGCTTGCGGCGCAGGCGCACCCTGGCGCCAACGTGGACATCGACGGCCTCCGGGCCGCGCTTGACTTGCTGGGCGTCACTCATCTTTGGGGCCCTCCTATTGGCCAGATGCAACCACAGCGCATCGGCCGGAGAGCGGCAACTGTCCTCACCCTGTGGGCGAGTCTCAGCGCATGCGACCCTTTCCGGTAGGTCCCTTCTCCTTCAGGCGCGAGCCTGGCCGGGTCTGGACCGGGCCGATGGGTAATTTGATCCGGGACACGATGCCCGCTGCTCTCGGCTTAGCGGGCGGGGGCGGTGGCGTCTGGCGGGGAGGGACCTTTGCCATCACCGCCACCAGGAGCGGCCGCAGTGGGTGCACCAGCCGATCACGCCCTCGTTGTGGTGGTGATCGCCGCGGTGCCCCAAGACGCAGCAGAGGGTCGCCCAGAGGCCGAAGCTCGAAACGACGGTCTTGCGCATGGTCACTCCTCCTCGAAGAACTCGTCGAGCAGGGCCGTGGCCTGCTCCTCCGGCACGAACTCGAGCAGCGCGTCCGCCGCCTCGGCATCGCCGGCGTCCAGCAGCTCCCACGCCCGGCCCAGCATACCCTGGATGAGCCGCCGGCACACGCCGCGCGTCTGCCCGGCCAGGATCGCCCGCTGCAGCAGCACGCGCGTCCGCTCGTCCCTGACCCACCGATTGAACCTCGCCTTGTGCAGGCGGCGCTCCTGAGGCGTCGCGTCGTCGGGCAGCATCTCCCAGAACTGGGGCATCACCAGCTCCTCTTCGGGAACGGCCGGGTCGGGATCTTGCGGTGCGACTTTTGGAACGGCCGGCCCTTCAGCCGGCTCGGCCCTCGGGGCTCGCTCATCCCGCGCTGGCGCTTCGCCTTGGCCATCTGAGCTATGTCGGCCTTGGTCTTGATTCCGTGGCAGGGGATACAGAGTGCCTCGATGTTGTGATCCTCGTCCTTCCCGCCCAGGCCTAGCGGGAGCACGTGGTCGGCCTGGAACCCCGCCGCGAGGGAGCAGCCGCAGCCTTGGCATAGGCCGCCGGCGCGCTCGAACGCCGCCGCTCTGCGGGCCTTGGTCATCGTTCGGCGCGGGGTGGCGCCCTCCAGCCGCTTTCTAGCCATGCCCTGAACCCATCGCCCTTTCGAGACGCAGTCGCGGATATTATCGGATTGAGTGCCCAGCCAGAGGTGCGTCGGCCGCACGCAGCAGGCGACGTCGCACCAGTGGAGCACCTCCATGCCATCCGGAATCGGCCCGAAGTGGATAATCCAAGAGGCCCGGGCTGCGAGGTGGCGCTTGCCGTCGATCTTCAGCTGTGGGCGCCCGGCGCCAGGGATCAGCCAGCAGCCGCCGTTGGTGTCGAACTCGACCTTGGCCAGCAGGCGCTCGAGCGGTGAGCCGACGGCCGCCATGTGGAGCGCGCGGCTCTCGGGCGTCCATCGTTTGCTGCCTGGATTCTTAACACGCCGGCACCTGCGCTCCCGTCGCGCCGGCTCGAGCTCGCCCCGGCGATAAAGTCGGGCTCGGTGCATCGCGCACCAGCGGCCGTTGCTGGTGGCCTTCGGACATCGTGGGGCGGCGCAACCCTCAGTCATCCTGGCGCTCGCGATCGGCCGGCCGCACTGCGTCCTGGCAGGCGTCGAGCGCCTCCTGGGGATCGAGGTCTCGCTCGGCGCACCACTTGGCGTAGGCCACCGGGTCGGTGACCACGAACTGCAGCTTGGGCCCGCGGTCTCGGGCGAGCGCCTCGTCGAGGATCAGTCGCCGCTCTAGCTCGTCGTCGGTCGGCATGCTCTGGCCTCCTCCACCAACTCTTTCACCATCAGTGCGAAGTGGCGAAGGAGCACAACCCGCGCCTGAATCGGGGTGTCATCCGCCGGCGGGATGCCGACCATCTTGTGGTCGCGCTGGATCCGCGCGGCCTCCTTCTCGAGCGCCATGGCCGCCCAGAGCGCCTCGTTGGCGATCAGTTCGGCCTCGAAGTCGTCGAGCTCGAACTGGACCGGCGGCATCAGAGCCCACGCGCCGCCAGCTGAGCGTCGAGCAGGGTGCAGGTCGCCGCGTTGACCTTCACCCCCTCGATTTCGGCGTAAAGCCTCAGGCGGGCGGCCAGGGCCGGCGGCGCCCGGAAGGGCATCTGAACCGGCTTCTCTTCAGGTTTCGGTCTCGCCATCGTCGCCTCCTTCATCCACGTCATCGAAGATCGAGCGGTTGCCCCGCTCGTCGAGCATCGTGCCGTCCGCCGAGAACACCGGCGCCCCGTTGGGATGGACGAGCAGCCGCCAGCCCGGGGTGACGGCGTCGAGATCTCTGGTCTTGCGGCTCATTTGACCACCGCCCGGGCCCGGCTCAGCGCGCACTTCAGCACCTCCATGCGGGCCTCTTGCTCGGGGGTCCGGTCGTAGATCCCCTCGTCCATGCCGCTGGTGACGTCGTCGTGGTGCTCCTGCGCGGCTCGGGTGATCTGGCGAAGGTCGAACCGCGAGACCATCACCGGCGCGTCGTTGCCCACGTAGCCTCGGCTTAGCCTGACCGGGAGGGTCTCGGCGCCGTAGCGATTGTGCGCCCGGAAATCGACGTCGAGCGGGTCGCCCCGGTTGTTGTCCCAGACGACGTGGCGCACGAGGCCAGCGCTGCAGCCGGCCTTGACCCTGAACTGGATCATCACCGCCGCGAACTTCGGTCTTTTCGTGCTCATCTCGGCCCCCAGATGCGGTTCGCATAGTTGACCAGCTGGGCCATCACGCCCGGCTCGAGGGCGACCACCTTGTGGCGGTGATCGTTGACGGCCAGCCAGATCTGGTAGCCGTCGAAGCTGGCGTACACCCCGTCGCCGAGGTGCTCCGGCTGCGGCTGTTCGGGCCGCGGTGAGACATCCTGCACCATGGTCAGCCCTCCAACTCGAGGGCGGCCTTGGGCCCACGCTCGGCTTCGACGGTGGCGTTCCGGCGGTGCAGCATGTGCCGCTCGGCACCCTTGGCCGACGAGATGGCGAGGCGCACCTTGGCGGCCGCCTTCCTGCAGCCCGCCTCGGCCAGGAGATCCCTGGCGTCGCAGAGCAGGTTGATGGCCCTGAGCACGCGCGTCTCGTCGCGCGGCTGGGCCGGTGTGATGGGTCTGGTCATGATCTCGGCGCCTCCTACACGCCGTCGCCCGGATGGGCGTACTCTCCGAAATGCTCCTTGGCCGCGCTGGCGTAGGCCGCCGACGCCTCCTCCGCGGTCGCGAAATAGCCGAGGCGGATCACCCGCTTGTCGACCATGATCCGCGCCCGCCAGGGCTTACTCACACATCGAGCCGCCAGCTCGACTCCCTTGAAACCGCTCTTTGGGCGCCTCGCCCGCTGGTTGGCGCGCTGCTGCTGGTCAGTCGCCGGCCGCAGGTTATCAATCCAATCTTCTCCTCGGCGCCGGTTGCGGTGATCGAGCTGAAAGGCCGGCCATTCGCCGTGTTGCATCGCCCAGATGATGTGGTGACGCAGGCAAGCCACGCGGTCGATCTTCAGCTGCCAGTAGCCGTCCTTCCGCTGGGTGCCAGCAGGACCTCCCTGCCGGCACCCCTTGCGGCTGATGCGCCAGGAAAGAGCGCCGGTGGCGAAGTCAGCCACCAGCAGCTCCCTCAAGCGCTCGACTGTTGGCCTAAGCAGCAAGTTTCATCACCTTTCCGGCCGCCCGCTCGAAGTCGACCCGGTTGTCCTGGTTGGGCAGCTCCCGCGCATAGGCGGTGATGCCCACTACGGCGTCCCAGATCGTCTCGATCGGCCTGGCCTCGTCGACTTCGTGGGCCAGGATGATCGCCTTGGCCTGGCTGCGGCTGAACCGCTCCGACAGGAAGTCTTCGACCTCCTCGAGGCGCTTCGCCTTCGCGGCGGCGATGCCGTCGACGATGCCCTGGGCCGAGCTGTGGGCGTACAGCTCGAGCGCCGGGGCGACCTCCTCGAGGAAGCGGATCGGCGCCCCCGAGGTGTGCCTGATCGTGACGTTCTTCATGTCGGCCGCGCCCCAGACGATGCGGTTGCAGCAGACGTAGTCGAAGAGGAACGTCGTGATCGAAAGCGCGGCCGAGCCGACCTCGCTGTTCTGGACGAAGAAGCCCCGCGCCAGCATGCCGGGCTCGCCGTTGCGGCGGTCAGGCACCTCGATGCGGTTCTTCTCGTCGGCCAGGAAGACGAACATATCCCGGTCGCTGGCGTAGAGGGTGGTGTTCGCCTTGGTGACCGCGACCTTCTCGCCGAACTCGCCAGGCACCGTGAAGTCGCCATCTCGGCCGTTGCCGAAGCGCGCGATCAGCGCCTCGATGATCGAGGCGTCGGAGATCCGGCCGTACTGAGGGCCGGTCACCGCCGCCATGATCGGCACCGGCGAGCTCTCGTCGTGCCGGTGGATGTAGACGCCCACGTCTTCGACTTCGCGCTTGGCCATGCCGTAATTGATGCAGTCGGCCGCCAGGTCGGGGCGGAGCGACCGCAGGTACGGCCCGGGAGCGCCTGCGCGCTGGGCCAGCTGGCCGAACGCCCAGTTCGTGGTGACGGTGGGCATGCCGTCGACCACCACCGCCAGAGCCCGCTCGCTGCCCTGGACGGGCACCGCTTCGATCTGCCGGTTGGCCTTGTTCATCGACAGCGCCATGTCGCGGACGCGCGCCTTGAACGCGAGCATGTCGTCGAGCGAGGTGAATCGCTCGTCCGCCGGGCGGCTAGCCCACTGCTCGGAAGCTTTCGTAATCGTTGCCATTGTCTCGGCCCTCCTAGTGGCCATCATCAGGCAGGGACCAACCCTGCGACCTGCGCCTAGACGCAGGTTTCGGCCTTCACTTCGCGGCAGAGCTGCTCAGCCCGCCGCCGCCACATCAACCGCTCCGACCACGTGGTCGACGGCTTTTCCGCCACGGCCAGCGCGTGCTGGGCCGCCAGGATCTTCGTCTCGACGGTCACTGGGCCGCTCCTGCGCCCATGGCGTAGCCGGCCGCCGAGCTCTGCTGGGCCCGATAGTCGTTGCCGGCCAGGTTCGAGATCATGACCAGGAGCACCAGGATGCCGATCGCCACCCAGACCTTCCGGGGGCTCACGCCGCCACCTTCAGGAACTTGAGGGACATGCCGGGCGTGGTGCGCGGGAGGTGCAGATCGGCCGCGGCCTTCTCGGTGACGAAGTACAGGCCGGCCTGATCCACCAGCCAGCCCCTGCTGACGCAGTACTTGATCGCGGACGGCGGGATGAACTCGAGCAGCTCGAAGCTCTCGTGGGCGCGGCGGCCGCGGAGCGCCTGGGTGATTTCCGCGACGGTGTAGGTTTGCATCTCGTCCGCGCGCCACTGGCGGACCGGGTTGCCGTCCTCGTCGTTGACGAAGACCGGGCGGGCGACGAAGGCCGCGGCCAGGAGCTTGGCGCCCCGGGTGTTAGCGTGGGTGCGGTCGAGGTAGCTCCGGCGTCTAGCCATTTTCTCGCTCCTGAAAAGCGCCGCCCCGAGGGGCTGTGAACCTTCAATCATCATAGGGGACGAGCCTACAGATGCAATAGATGATAGCATCAAAGGCGCAGATAGATCACGGCCGCCAGGCATCGTGCGGCGTCATCGTCGAGCAGGCCGAGCGCGTGGTTGCATCGGCGACAGAGCAGGCCCCGCACCCTGTTCGTCAGGTGATCGTGGTCGATCTCCAGGCCGCCCCACCGGCCAGCCGTGCACTCGTCCTCATGTCGGCGGCAGATCGCGCAGCGGTGCTCTTGCTCCTCGAGCATGCGGTCGAAGTCGGCGAGCGTGATGCCGAACTGCTTGACCAGGCGTTTCTCGCGGGCCGCCGGGCTTTGCGACCGTGCCCGCTGTGAGGCGCGTAGTGCGGCCAGTCGCTCGGGCGGCAGCGCTAGCTCGTAAGCGCTCCCTCGTGGACGCCGACAGGTGTCGCAAATCCGGCGCTCGGGTTCGAGCGGCGCGGTGCGGCATTTGGGACAAACCCTAGTCATCGCCTACCTTCCGGCCGAGAGCCTCTCCGCTCTCTCGCGCCTTGAGAGGACGAGGTTGATCGGCGGCACGTCTGGCTTCCAGCGCAGGCCGAAGGCGGCGGCGTAGGCCAACCCGCGCTCCCAGATCCGCTGCGCATCTCGCCGGCGGTCGGCGCCCTTGATCGCGTTCTC
>DATCFQ010000435.1:0-2476 GCA_036509495.1 Caulobacteraceae bacterium | reverse complement strand
TCCAGTCGTAGGCGTTCGCCGCCTGGTCGCGCGCGAAATCCGCCCGAGGGACGAAGGCGGTCTCGTCGCCCGGGCGCCAGCGGCGCATGCGGAGCTTGGCCCTAGCCACCGACCTGCACCTTGGGCCGGATGGAATAGATGCGCGCGTCATAGGCGGTGCTGTCCTCGATCACGATGTGCTGCTCGCGGGCCGTGTCGCCGGCCAGGGTGACGTTCTTCCTCACCCTTCGCGAAACGGCGGCTGGAACGTCGGAGGCGGTGCGCGAGGTCACCCGCTCCATCGGCCGCCCGTCCAGGCCGACAAACGCCTCGGCGGTCATCAGCGAGACGATGGCGTCGGTCGGCCGCTGGCGCTCGCCTATGGCCTGTCCGAGCTGCCAGCCTTGCGCCAGGTCCAGCGACTTGAAGCGGGCGGTATAGCCCAGGCCGACATGAACCACCGAGGCGGCGGTCGGCAGGGTGATCTCGCCGCCGGTCACCACCAGGCCCGAGACCTGCGCGCCGTCGGCCAGGGCCAGCACCTGCTCGCCCTCGTAATAGTCCAGCCCGGCGATGATCGTCGCCGGCGCGCCGGAATAGAATTGCGCGCCGTCCATGAACAGGTTGTCGGTGCGCTGGCTCTGCAGCCACAGCCGCCGCTGGGTGACGGCGGCCTTCACTCGGCTGACCACCAGCCACAAGGTCTCGTAGCCGCCCGGGCCGGGCAGGGCGACGACGTCTTCCACCGTCCAGCCGCCCGGCAGGGCGGTCGAGGTCCAGCCCTTCACCTGCTGTTCCTGGTGGAAGGTGAAGAAGGCCAGGCCGCCGTCGCCCAGGCGCACGCCCAGGTATTGGTCCGGCTTGGGGATCCAGGCCAGTTGGCGAAGGCCGCGCTGGCCGATGTGCTCGGCCAGCAGGCTCAGGTCGTCGCCGCTCATGTTCTGCTGGGTGTCGATGTCGAGCAGCCGCAGGCTCTCCCCGCCGGCGGTGACGAACACGATGCCCCGCTGCACCCGGGCGGGGAACACGTCGGCCGAGCCGTAGGCGGAAAGCTGCTTGACCACCACGGCGGCGGGGCTGATCGGCTCATCCAGGACGCTGCCGGCGATCAGGTATTCGGCGCTGTCGGTGCCGGCCACCAGATAGGTGGCGGTCTGGAACCACTGCACCGGCGCGCCGTCGTCGCCCAGCCGCCGGCGCACCGCATCGATGTCGATCACCTGGCCGGTGCCGAGCCCTGGCGAAAAGCTCTCCTGGGCGGGGAGGAAGCCGGCAGTTTCGGAAAGGTCGACGTAATCGGTATCGGTGGCCGTGCCGCCCTCGACGAAGCGCTCCTCGCGCACGTTCGGCCACGCCCGCGGCCAGCCGCGATAGTCGCTATAGGCCCGCTCGGCCCAGAACGAGGTGGCGCCGCCGGGGAACGGCAGGCAGGCCAGCACCGTGCCCGAGGCGTGGGTGGCGTCGGTCACCGTGTCGATGCGCACGATGCCGGCCCCGTCGTGCAGATAGCGCCAGGTGTTGCCGCCGTCCGAGGCAATCCCCTGGGTGTGCACCGGCGGGGCGGCGACGCGGTTGTGGCTGTAATAGTGGCTGCCGTCGCCATCGTCGTCGATCGCCCAGGTCGACTGCACGGTGCAGATGTAGACCCGGCCGTTGGACAGGGTGTAGTAGCCCACCGGCGCCTTGAAACCGGCGTACCAGCTCATCGGCCCGGGCGATCCGTCGCTGGCTCTCAGGCGAAAATGGCCGTTCACATGGCCGGCGTCGAACAGCGCGCTGGAGGCCACCAGCGTCACCACATTGCCGACGCCGATGGATCCCACGGTGGTGGCGGTGTCGGGGTTGGCGTCGTGATCGACGGCGCCGGCGACGGTGACGGTGAAGCCGGCGTCGGTGTTCTCCGCGCGCCAGGGGCCGTTGTCGAACTCCTCGAGGTTGAACTGCCAGTTGGTGTTGGTGTTGCGCTGGAGCGCGCGCGGCTGCAGCCCCGTGGAGCTGCGGATATAGATCACGTCGGCCACCTGCTTGAAGCGCAGGGTGGCGAGGTCGGCCAGGGCGTAGGGACTGGGGAAGGTGAAGGGCACGCCGCCGCTGAGCAGCGGATCGCCGGAGGACTGGTAGACCCAGACGGCCAGGTCCTGGAACACCAGCATCAGGGCGTCGTCCTTGGACCGGCGGAAGGGGATCAGCCGGGCCGCGTGCGCCTCGGAATTCACTGGGCCGAGGTCCCAGAAGCCGCGCCGCTTGGCCAGCGGGCCGGCGACGCGGATGATCCAGTTCTCCGCCAGCTCGCAGCCCTTGTTGATGGGCTGGATGTCGTTGCGGTCCCAGGCGTCCTGGCAGATCTCGCCCTGGGTGTAATTGTTGGAGAAGCCGGTCGTCATCCTGCGACTATCGCGGGCGGCCGGCGCGGTCGGATGAACGCCGGCGCGCCCTCGGGCCGGGCGGGCCGGTCAGCGCGAGAAGTTGCGCAGGGCGCGGGGGATCGACGGGGCCA
>DATCFQ010000434.1:0-9051 GCA_036509495.1 Caulobacteraceae bacterium | reverse complement strand
CGAAGTCCTTCGTCGGCTTGGGCGCGCGCAGGAACATGCACTGCAGCATGTACCTGTGTCCGTCGCGCACCATGCCGCCGCGGTGCACGCCGTTGTTGTCGAACAGTATGAGGTCGGAGCGGCCGTCGCAGACCTGCGCCTCGTCTCGCAGCAGCCTCAGGGACGCCGGCGAGGACGGGTCGATGTAGTCGCCGAAATAGGCGTGCTGGGCGTACTGCTGCGGCAGCGCGCAGAGGGTGAGGGCCGTGTGCTTCAGCTTGTCGTTGGTCTTGCGGACCGCTGCCTCGAACGGCTCCATGAGCCGGTGGGCGCCGTGCACATAACGGAACGGCCCCTGCTCGGGACCCACGTCGGTGAGATAGATCAGCACCTTCACGCTCGGCCAGTCGTTGCTGTCCACGTGAAAGTAGCTGGTCGCCCGCTCGGGCAGGCCAGAGGAGTCCAGTTCGCCGTATTTGAAGCGGGTTTCCTTGGCGGTGTTCACCTGCAGGCCCATGCTCTGAAGCACGAGCGGCTTTCCCGCGTAGGCGTTCAGCGCGTGCCAGGCGCCGCACCCGGCCAGGCCAGCGCTCACCGCGGCAAAGATCGGCGCGTGCGTCTCCTGGTCGAATCTGATGTGCCCATGTTCGAATTTCGGACGCGCGATGGCGTCGAGCGAGGCGTGCAGCCGGGTTGCGATGGGCAGGGTCAGCTCACGGATTTCTCGCCTGGAGTGGTCCGTCAGAGCCCCCAGCGCGTAGCCGTCGTGCTGCAGGCCCTGCAGCATCTCACCGCCCGTCTCGATCCGCGCGGTCAGATTCGGCGGGGCCAACTGCAGGCGCCGCTGATAGCGCTCCTCGAAGGCCGGCAGGAAGCTGGCCAGGGCCTCACGCCGCAGGTCGTCGGTGACCAGCACCCGGAATCGCTCCAGCCAGGGCAGACTATCGTAACCGGCGAGCGGCAAGGCGAACATGGGTATCCTCGGCAGCTAAACCTCGAGCCCCGTTATAGCAGAGGCCAGCGCACGCGATCGTGCCTGATCCAGGGCTACGCTCCGGGCATGAGCAACGGCTAGGTCCTGGATTGAATCGGTGCGCCCTTTAGCGCCTTAGGGGCGCGCATGAACGTGCACTGCAGCATGTACCTGTGTCCGTCGCGCACGAAACCGCCGCGGTGAACCCCATTGTTGTCGAACAGCAGCAGGTCCGAACGGCCGTCGCAGACGGTTACCTCCTCTTTGAGCAACTGGAGCGCGACGGGCGAAACCGGATCGATATAATCCCCGAAATTGGCGTGCTGGGCGAAATGCGCCGGCAGGGCGCAAAGCTCCAGCACCGAATGCCTCAGCTTGTCGTTGGTCTTGCGGACCGCTGCCTCGAACGGACCCATTCGGCTCTGGCTTCCGGCCACGTAGCGGAACGGTCCCTGCTCCTGGTCCACGTCGCTCAGGTAGATCAACACCTTGACGCCCGGCCAGTCGTTGCTGTCGACGTGGAGATAGCTGGTCGACCGTTCGGGGAGGCCGGACGTGTCGAGTTCCCCATACCGCGCCTTGGTCTCCTTGGCGGTGTTGACCTGCAGGCCCAGGCTGTAGAGCAAAAGCCGCCGGCCGGCATAGGCGCTCAGGGCATCCATCGCGCCGCACTCGCCCAGGCTGGCGCTGACCGCGGAGAAGATCGGCGCGTGCTGCTCGGCATCGAGCCGGATGTGGCCGTCGGAGAACCGCGAAACCTCGACGTCGTCGAGCGAGGCGTGCAGCTCCGTGCAGATCGGGTGGGTCAGCTCGCGGATCAGCCGCTTCGATTCGTCCGGTAACGCCCCCAGGGCATAGCCGCCCTGCTGGAGGCCGCGCAGTACCGTATCGCCGCTGGCGACGCGGGCCGTCAGATCCGGCGCCCGCATGTCCAAGCGCCGTTGGTAGCGTTCGCGGAAGACCGGCAGGAAACTGGCGAGAGTCTGCGCCCGGATTTCGTCGTTCACGCGCCCGCGGAAGCGCTCGAGCCAAGGTAGACGATCGTAGCTGGCGACCGGCAACGCGAACATCGACAATCCTCAATCATCGCAGCTTCAGGGGGCCAATTTAGCACAGCCAGCCGATGAGCATCACCAATGGCTCTCGGGCGCCTATCCGAAATGCTCGCTTGCCAGCGCCGCGCGGCGCCACCAGGGCCGTAGTCGAGGCCTTGGCGAACGCTCGGGCGTCCCGGCCGCCCTGCCTTCGATCGCGCGGAGGCGCTGATCCAAGGGTAGTCGATCAGTGATCGATATCGTCGCCGGGCTCGACGTGCCGACGGTGTTCGAGGCCGGGTAGGCAAAGCTGTCCGAGCCCGAGTAGGTGGCGTTCGGCGTATAGGTGATCGACGTTCCAGGAAGGTTATGCCCTGGAAGACATCGACATTGGCCACCAGGTCAGGCCGGCGGGCGCAGACCATCAGGAGCTGGAGGCTCGCGATGTCGGCGTCAACGCGCGCCGCCTTGCCGCGACCGTAGCGGCGACTCGCAAGAAACTGGGCTAGGGATGCGGCGAGCGCTTTGCCTGCGCGTTGTGAGGATCGTGCCCGCGTCCAGAACCCAGCTCGCCCAGGCCGCCGCCGCCCTGCTGCTCGTCGTCGCCGGGGTCGGGGTCTGGCTGGAGCAGCCTGAGCCGCCGGCCCGCCGGATCGCCGCAACCGCCTCGGGCCGGCCGCCGGCCTATGCCCCGGCGCCGGTGCGGCCAGACAAGCCGCCGCCGCGCGCCTTCCAGGCCGATCTGGATCGCCTGGCCGAAAGCTTCCCCGGCGATGTCGGCGTCGCGGTGTTCGACGTCAACGACGGCTGGATCGCCGCCTACCAGGGCGACCGGCCGTTCCCGCAGCAGAGCGTGTCGAAGGTCTGGGTCGCCGTCGGCCTGCTCGACGAAGTCGACCGCGGCCAGATCGATCTTTCCCGCAGCCTGACCATCCAGCGCCAGGACCTCAGCGTGTTCTCCGAGCCGATCCAGGCCCTGGTGAAGCCCACCTACACCACCACCCTGGACGACCTTCTGGTCCGCGCCATCCGCGACAGCGACAACGCCGCCAACGACCTGCTCATCCGCACCGCCGGCGGGGTGCGCCGCATCCAGGGCATCCTCGCCGCCAAGGGGGTGGACGGCGTTCGCCTGGGCATGGACGAGAAGCATCTGCAGAGCGTCATCAACGGCCTGGAATGGCGGCCGGAGTACGCCGGCACCTCGGCCCTGTCGCTGGCCCGCGCGCGCCTGCCCCTGGCGCTCCGCGAGGCGACCCTGGCCAACTATGTCAGCCACCCGCAGGACGGCGCCACGCCCAAGGGCACGGTCGAGGGGCTCGCCGCCCTCTCTGAAGGCAAGCTCTTGTCGCCCCCGTCCACCCAGAAGCTGTTGGGCATCATGGACAAGGTCCGCACCGGCCGTCACCGGCTGAAAGGCGGGCTCGAGCGCGGCTGGATGCTGGCGCACAAGACCGGCACCGGGCCCGACCTCAGGGGCGCCTCGGTCGGCATCAACGACGTGGGCCTGCTGACCGCTCCCGACGGCCATCTCTATGCGGTGGCCGTGTTCATCGCCCGCACCCACGCCGCCACGCCCGAGCGGCTGGCCTTCATGCAGAAGGTGTCCGAACTGGTCGAGGCCCGCTGGTCGGGCGGCCCGGGGCCGGCCATCGGCGGACCGGCCAGGGCCGAGCCCCTTCTGACCGCCGCTCCGACCGTCCGCGGCCGCGCCCACCACCGCCGCCACGCCCGCCGCGCCGCCAAGGCCAAGGCCTCGCACGGGCGCAGGCATCGTCATTGAGCCGCACCGCGGCGCCGGCTACGACTTGGCCGTGAGCTCTCCCGCGCCAGACCAGGCCGTGCTCGAGGCCGAGGGCCTCTGCAAATCCTATGGCGCCCTGACTGCCGTCGACGGCGTCTCCTTCGCCCTGAAGGGCGGCGAGATCGTCGGCCTGGTCGGCCCCAATGGCGCGGGCAAGACCACCATCATCAACATGATCCTGGGCGTGCTGTCGCCGAGCGCCGGCCGCATCCTGATCGAGGGCCTCGACCTGGCCAAGAGCCGCAGTCAGGCCCTCGCCCGCACCAATTTCGCCGCCGTCTATGCGCCCCTGCCGGGCAATCTGACGGTCGAGCAGAACCTGCGCATCTTCGGCATGATCTATGAGGTGAAGGCCCTCGGCGGCCGCATCGGCAAGCTGCTGCAGGAGTTCGATCTGGAGCGCTTCGCCCGGGCCAAGTGCGGGGTGCTGTCGTCGGGCGAACAGACCCGGGTGGCCCTGGCCAAGGCCATGCTGAACAAGCCGCGGCTGCTCCTGCTCGACGAGCCCACCGCCTCGATCGATCCTGCCACCGCCCGCGAGGTGCGCGCCCACATCCAGCGCTTCACCGCCGAGGCCGGCGGAGCGGTGCTGTGGACCAGCCACAACATGTACGAGGTCGCCGAGGTCTGCGACCGGGTGCTGTTCATCTCGCGCGGCCGCATCCTGCTGCAGGGCGAGCCCGAGGCCCTGGTCAAGGCCCACGGAGCGTCGAGCCTGGAGGATCTGTTCGTCACCGTCGCCAACGAGACCCTGGAAGGGGAGCGGCCGGCGCCATGAGCCCCAAACGCGCCGCCGCCATCGTCCTGCGCCAGGTCTACCTGCTGAAGGGCAGCCCGGCGCGGGTGCTGCCGCTGTTCGCCTGGGTGGCGATCGACATCGTGCTCTGGGGCTTCATCACCCGCTACCTGTCGGGCATCTCGGCGCCGGGCGCCCATCTGGCGACCACGCTCCTGGGAGCGGTGCTGCTCTGGGACTTCCTCACCCGGGTGATGCAGGGCGTGACCATGGCCTTCTTCGAGGACGTCTGGTCGCGCAACTTCCTCAACATCTTCGCCACCCCGCTCAGGATCTCCGAGTACCTGTCGGGCCTGGTGGCCACCGCCATCTGCACCAGCGTGCTGGGCCTGGTGGTCATGCTGCTGGTGGCGAGCCTGGCCTTCGGCCTGTCGGTGTTCAGCTTCGGGATCGCCATCGTCCCGTTCCTCGTGGTGCTGTTCCTGTCGGGGATCGCGCTCGGCATCCTGGGGGCCGGCATCGTCCTCAGGCTAGGTCCCGCCTCGGAGTGGCTGATCTGGCCGATCCCGACCCTGATCTCGCCCTTCGTCGGCGTCTTCTATCCGATCTCGACCCTGCCGGGATGGATGCAGGCGATCTCCCACGCTCTCGCCCCCGCCTATGTGTTCGAGGGCATGCGTCAGGTGGTGGCCGGCCACCCCGCGCCCATGGACAAGCTGGCGCTCGGCGCGGCCCTGGCGGTGCTCTATCTGGTGCTGGCCTGCCTGTTCTTCGCCAGGGTGCACCGCTACGCCATCCGCACCGGCCTGATCGCCCGCTACAGCGCCGAGACGGTGGCCTGAGCCTCTCTATTACTCCGCTCATCCCGGCGAAGGCCGGGAACCAGGACAGGCCAGAGCCCTGCTGCCGGATCGATCAGTTGCCGAACCGCGCCGCCTTCGCCGAGCAGGTCTGCCAACTTGGCCTGGATCCGGCCTTCGCCGGGAGGAGCGGGTTCGGGAAGCGCCGAGACGGTGAACCGAGCGGCTACAGCACGAAGTCGGCGCTGCTCAGCGCGTGATTGCCCGTGAGCCAGAACTCCGCGTCGGCCTTCGCGTCATTGTTGACGTAGAGGTCGATGACGGTGCGGTTATGGACGGCGTCGTAGTGCGCGACGATGTCGCCTGTGTGCCCGGCGGTGGCCCCAAAATGGAAGGCCTGGTTCCCCGAAGCGGCGCTATTGGCGTCGATGGCCGAGAGGTCGATCCGGTCGCCGGAGGTGAAGTCGGTGATCAGGTCTGGAGCCGCCACCTTTGAATCGGCCAAGGCGGTGAACACGAAGTGGTCGTGCCCGCCGCCGCCGGTCAGGGTGTCCTGGCCAGCGCCGCCAGTCAGGAGGTCATTGCCGGCGCCGCCGATCAGGTGATCGTTCCCTGCGCCGCCGACCAGCTTGTCGCCGCCGGCCCGCGCTTGCAGCGTCGCGCCGGTGGAGATGTTCAGCACCTGGGCGTCGTCGAACTGCAGGACCTGGACCTTGGTCAGGCTGTCGGTCCCGTCGGGGCCCTTGACCGTGGTGGTCCCGCCGTTGGTCTTGATCGTGTAGGCGGCGAGGTCGCTGTTGAAGATCGCGGTGTTGTAGCCGCCGCCGCCGTTGATGACGTCGTTGCCGGTGTTGCCGATCAGCACGTCGTTGCCGGCGCCGCCGTTCAGGTGATCGGCGCCCTGGTTGCCGACCAGGATGTCGCCGCCGGCGCGGGCGCTGAGGGTCTGGCCGAGGTCGGAGTTCACCACCTGCTCGTCGGTGAACCTGAGGATCTCGACATTGGCCAGGAAGTCGGTTCCGTCAGGGCCGGTGACGGTGGTGGTCGTGGCGTCGTGCCGGACCACCGAATAGGCGTCATAGGCGCCGCTGAAGACGGCGATGTCGGTCCCCGCGCCTCCGTCGAAGGTGTCGTTTCCCGGACCGCTGACCAGGGTGTCATTGCCCGCCCCGCCCTGGATGTCCGAGCCGCCCGGCCCGGCGGTGAGCGTGTCGTTGAACTTCGATCCGATCAGGGTCTCGATCGAGATCAGGGTGTCCTTGCCGCCGCCGCCGGTGTTCTGCTGGCCCGAGAGGGCGAGGCTCACCGTCACCCCCGCCGTTGCCGTGGCGTAGGAGGCCGTATCATTGCCCGCGCCGCCATCGAGGGTGTCGTTCCCAGCGCCCGAGACCAGGGTGTCGTCGCCGCCCATCCCTTGCAGCACCGAACCCGCGCTGCCGGCGGTCAGGATGTCGTTGAACGGCGAGCCGGTCAGGTTCTCGATGCCGCGGAGGGTGTCGGTTCCGGCGCCGCCGGTGTTCTGGGCGGAGGTGACCAGCAGGCTGACCGTCACGCCGGAGGTTGCGTCGGCATAGCTCGCCGTATCGGTCCCATTGCCGCCGTTCAGGGTGTCGCCGCCGTCGCGCGCAACCAACGTCTGGCCCGTGGTCGAGAACACGACCTGCTTGTCCGGGAACTGCAGGATTTCGACGTTGAAGAGCTCATAAGTTCCGTTCGGACCGGTCACCTCTTCACCCGAACTCGTCGAGGCGACGGTGTAGTCGGACGCCGGTCCGGAGAAGACGACGGTGTCATCGCCGCCGCCGCCGTCAAGCACCTCGGGGCCCGTTCCAGCGATCAGGATGTCGTCGCCAGCCCCGCCTTCCAGCGCCTGGTTCGCCCCGGAGGCGGTCAGGGTGTCGTTGAAGTTCGAGCCCAGCAGGTCGCTGACATTGACCAGGGTGTCGGTCCCCGCGCCACCGGTGTTCTGCGGCCCCGAAATCGCCAGGCTGACGGTCACGCCCGCCGCGGCGCTCTCGTAGGAGAAGGTGGTCTGGCCCGTGCCGCCGTCGATGGTATCGTTCCCGGCGCCGCCGACGATGTCGTCATAGCCCGAGCCGCCGTGGACGGTTTCCCCGTCATTGCCGAGCACCACGCGGTCGGCGCCCGATCCCAGATATATGCCGCCGGTCTGGGTTCCCTTGGCGCCATCATAGAGCGCGTTGCCGTTGTCGAAATAGATGGCGCCATTGATGGCCCCGGTGTTGACGATCTGGTCTCCTTGACCGCCGTTGGGCTGGAACTCGACCGGATAGCCGGGGCCCAGATCGATCTCGCCATTGATCGTGCCGCTGTTGTTCAAGAATGTCAGCGGGGTCTCCGCTGGCGAGGAGCCGTTCTGCTCGATGATGGCGGTCTGGGCGGTGATCGTCCCGGTGTTGTCGATCACCAACGGATTGTTGTTCTCGTAGAGGCCGGTGACGGAGACGCCGATCGACGGCTTGCCGGCGTCGGCGCTCACCGTGATCGTTCCGCTGTTGGTGACGGAGCCGCCTTCGAAATAGCCAATCCCCAGACCGACCGCCGACGAATGGCCGGTGATCGTCATCTGGCCCGTGTTCACATAGGTCCCGGGGTAACCGCTCTCCACGCCGACGGCGCTGTCGCCGCTGACGTCGAACTCGCCCTTGTTGGTGAACCTGGCGTCCTCGAACATCGAGGCGCCGATCGCCGCCCCGGTCGCCGTGACGCTGAACAGGCCGTCATTCTCGATCCCCGCCGGCCAGTCGCCCGATCCATAGCCGTAGGCGGTCGAACCTGCGCCGGAGGCATCGACGACGAGCGAGCCACCCTGGGCGATGGTGATCAGGGAATTGTTGAAGATCGAGCCGCCGTTGTCGGCGACTCCATTCAGTGTCTCGTTGGCCACCGTGGACGAGAGGTTCACGGATCCCTTGATCGTCAGGTTTGGATCCGGCTGGTTGTACTGCCCGATCAGAGTGAATGCCGGCGACTGGGTCTCGTTGAGGACGAGGTTCTGGTTTGCGGCGACCGTGTAATTGCCTGAGACATCGATCGTGGTCGGCTGGCTGCCGACATTGATGCTGCCGGCGCTCGAGATGGTGGCGGTTCCGCGTCCTGTACTGAAGGCCTGGATGCCATCGCCGGTCGAGATGGTGACGGCTCCCCCCGCGGTGTCGGCGATGATGCCGGCGAACGACACCTGTACGTCCGTGGATATCGGAGGCGAGCCCTTCGTCAGGTCGATGCTGTCGACGCCGCTGGTGGTCTGGACGAACAGGAAGCGCCCGTCGTTGGACACCCCCATCGCCTCGGGCTGGTTAAAGGCCAGGGCGCTGTCCGGTAGGCTGATGGAGCTCGTCTCGGTCCAGGAAGCGGTGCTGTAGACGAGGACTTTGTCCTGGGTTTGGTCCAGAATGAACAACGACTTGCCGTCGCTGCTGAAATGGACGCCGTCCAGAAAGTCTCCGGGCGCGCCCCCGCCGATATCAAGAATTTCTTTTTGATCGTGATAGCTCTTATCGTAAATCGTTATCGAGTCGTAATAGGTGAGCACCGCTATTTGCCCAGTGGAGTCGCTCATATCTATCGACAGCGGGCTATTGTAGAGTGAAGTCACCCCGAGAGATTTTGCGGTGGTCGTATCGTAGACTTCAAATGGCGGCGGCGATGTGCCCTTCTCGGTCTCCAGAAGATACCGTCCTTGGTCCGAAATGGAGAGGTCG
>DATCFQ010000433.1:0-4108 GCA_036509495.1 Caulobacteraceae bacterium | reverse complement strand
CTCCTTCAGCCCGTGCAACTGCTGGCCGAAGTAGCCGGACAGCTCGCGCACGTGCTCCAGCGTTTCCGGCTTGGCGATCTCGTCGAAGGCCGCCAGGCCCACGGCGCAGCCCAGGGGATTGCCGCCGTAGGTCGAGCCGTGGGCGCCGAACACCATGCCCTTGGCCGCCTCGTTGGTCGCCAGGCAGGCGCCAATGGGGAATCCGCCGCCGAGCGCCTTGGCCACGGCCATGACGTCGGGCTGCACGTCCGCCCATTCGCAGGCGAACAGCTTGCCGGTGCGGCCCATGCCGCACTGGATCTCGTCGAACATCAAGAGCGCGCCCTGCTCGTCGCAGAGCTGGCGCATCAGCCGCAGGTCGGCGTCGGCGACGGCGCGGGCGCCGCCCTCCCCTTGCACCGGCTCGATCAGGATCGCAGCGGTGGTCGGGCCGACCGCCGCCTTCAGCGCCTCCATGTCGCCGAACGGCAGATGGACATAGCCCGGCAGGCGCGGCCCGAAGCCCTCGAGATAGGCCTCGGCGCCGCCGGCGGTGACCGCCGCATAGGTCCGGCCGTGGAAGGCGCCATCGAAGGTGATGACGTCGATCCGTTCGGGCTGGCCCTTGGCCGACTGGTGGCGGCGGGCGATCTTCAACGCCAGCTCCACCGCCTCGGTCCCGGAGTTGGTGAAGAACACCTCCTCGGCGAAGGTGGCCTCGCAGAGCCGCGCCGCCAGCCGCTCCTGGTCGGGGATCCGGTAGATGTTGGAGACGTGCCAGAGCGTCTCGGCCTGGTCCTTCAGCGTTTGGACCAGCCGCGGGTGACAATGGCCGAGGCCGTTCACCGCGATGCCGGCGACGCAGTCCAGATAGTCCCGCCCGTCGTCGCCGTAGAGGCGCACCCCTCGGCCTCGCTCGAAAGCCAGCGGCGCGCGGTTGTACACGCCCATGATGTGGCTGTCGGACGGAGTCTGAGGTGTGACGGGATCGGACAATTGCGCCTCCCAAAAGCATTGAGGTCCCCGCCGCGGTGCGACAGGGACTGGAAGGCGGCGGTTTATCCTGTGCGGCTGCTCCGCTGTCAATCGCGCGGGGCGCGGGGAGAGTTCAGTGCAGGTTCAACCGCGCGTGCTCGCCGAGGTCAGGCTCTGAATCGGCCAGATTGGCCCTGGCGATCTCCAGGGCCAAGCGGATCGGGCCCTTGTTGGCGTGCCAGACCTCCGCGTCCTCGGCGTCGAAGCGCAGCAGGGTGAGCTCCGGATCGTCCTTGCCCTCGGGAAACCAGGCCGCCACCACGGGATTCCAGTACTTGTCGATCCGGACGCCGTCGTGCTGTTCGGTGATCGTGCCCGACAGGCAGGCCCAAAAGCTCCGGTCCTTGGAGACCAGGTTGAACATCGCCTTGCCGCCCTGCACCAGGCGGCGGACCAGCTCATTGTCGCGGCGGGTGAAGAACCAGATCGCCCCGAGGTCCCGGTCGCAGAACGCGGTCATCGGCTGCATCTGGCCGGAGTGCTCGCCGACCAGGCCGAGCATGCCCATCTTCTCGTCTTCGAGGGTCGCCCAGAGTCTGGATTCGAGATCCCGGCGAGTCAGATCGGCCATGGCCGCGCTCCCTACTCAATGGAAGGAGAACGGCGGGCTCGCGAGAGCGGTTCCTAGCCCGGCTTCCTGGCGGCGACGAAGACGTCCATCGACCGGGCCCCGGGCGGCAGGCCGGCGAAGGGCGACACCAGCCGCGCCATGACGTGGCCGAAGGCCAGGCTCAGGTGCCACGGCCAGGACCGGCGGAAGTAGGGACCCGTCGCCTTCACCGGCGAGAAGAACGCCGTCCAGTGCAGCAGCCGGTGCGGGACCTGGGCGGGCAGGCTCCGGGCGGCGATCGCTTCCAGGCCGAGTTCCCGGCAGAGCGCCTCCAGGGCGCCGGTGGTCCACCAGGACAGATGATGCGGAACTGTATTGGCCGGCATGTTGGGAATCTCGACCAGGGGCGAGGGCCAGGACGGGACCGCCGCGATAAACAGGCCACCGGGTCTCAGCGCCCTCACCGCCAGGCGGGCCATGGCCAGAGGCTCGGCCGAATGCTCCAGCACCTGCAGCGCACAGACCGCGTCATAGACGCCGGGGTTCGCGTCCGCGTGAGCCTGAAGCTCCTGGCGCAGCACCCTCTCGTCAGCGTCCTCGGGGGCATAGGGGTCAAGGCCAACATACCGGGCCTGGGGAATGTGACCGCCGAGCGCTCCCCGGCCGCAGCCGATGTCGAGGACCCTGTCGCCCTCCCCGATCAGGGCCGAGAGGGCGGTGAACTCGCCCCGCGGACTGGAGTCGCCGAACAGCCACTCGTCGGCCCCGACGTTGCTGTAGAACGCCGGATAGAGCGCCCCGTCGCCCCCGATCATCGGATCGAAGAAGGCCAGGCCGCACGGGGATTCCCAGAGCCGGATCGGGCCCTTGCCGCGCAGCAGATGCCCGAGTTCGACCCCGCCGGCATGGCGCCAGAGCTGGATCAGCAGGCCGCGCGGAATCTCCTGGATCAGGCGGATCGCCGGCGCGCCGGTGATCGGACAAGGCGGCGGCTTCAGCGCCGCGCTCGAGGTGGTCATGACGGGCTCAGGTCTTCAGCCTGTAGCCCTTCCAGAACAGCCACCAGCACCAGTACCCCAGCGCGATCGAGACGAAGGCCGAGCTGGCCACCCCGACCACGAGGTTCCCGTCGGTGATGCCGATGAAGCCGTAGCGGAAGCCGTCGGTCAGATAGAAGAACGGGTTGAAGTACGAGAGGGTGCGAAACGGCTCGGGCATGCGCGTCACCGTGTAGAAGGTGCCCGAGAGGAACGAGAGCGGCAGCACCACGAAGGTCTGCGCCATGGCCATCTGGTCGAACTTCTCGGCCCAGAGGCCGGCCAGAACGCCCACCTCGCCCATGATCAGCGAAGCGACCAGCATGAACCAGACCACCGCCCAGGGGTGGGCGATGTGCGAACCGGCGAACCACCACACCGTCGCCAGGGTCACCAGGCCCACGACGATGCCGCGGCTGGCAGAGCCCAGCACGAAAGCGACGCTCTGCTCGATCGACGACAGGGGCGGGGTCAGGAAGTCTGCGCTCAGTCCCATCATCTTGGCCTGCAGGATCGATGAGGACGAGTTGGCGAAGGCGTTGTTGAGCACGTTCATCATCACCAAGCCCGGCGCGATGAACTCGGTGTAGGGGATGCCCTGCACGGGGGGCCGGGCGCCTTTGCTCGCCACCCCGAAGACGAGCATGTAGAGCAGGCTCATCATCAAGGGCGCGACCACCGTCTGGGCGGGGATCTTGGCGAAGCGCCTGACCTCTTTCATGTAGAGGGTCCAGAAGCCCAGCCAATTCACGCCGGCGTACTGGCGGGGCAGAGGCGGCGTCACGCCCGCGGCGGCCATGTCTCTCATGCGCCTTGATGTGCCCCCCGCTGGACCGCCGCGCAAGACGAAAGCCCCACCGACAGGCCTGTGATCAACATATAGTTCCTGTGGACAGATGGCCGACTAGGGATTGTGGGCGTTAAGGGTTTGTTTACGATATCTAGTAGTTCGTTAACCGCGGATGCGCGGTCGGACACAAGATATGGCGCCCGTGCCGGCGTCTGCGGGCTGGAGAAATGGTCATGGGCTGGACCGAAGAACGCGTAGGTCTCCTGAAGAGGCTGTGGCTGGAGGGTCTGAGCGCAAGCCAGATCGCCAAGCAGCTGGGCGGGGTCACCCGCAACGCCGTGATCGGCAAGGTGCACCGGTTGGGCCTCTCGGGACGGGCGACGCCGTCCAGCCCGCCACGGCCAGCCTTCAAGGCGCCGCGCGCACCGCGGCCGGTGTCCAATAGCGCCCTGGCCCCGCGCCGCCCCATGGCCCACCCGCCGACGGTGCAGCCGCAGCAGCCCAGCTACTATGTCGAGGAGCCGGGCTCGGCGACGGTGCTGACCTTGGGCGCACACATGTGCAAGTGGCCGATCGGCGACCCGTCCAGCGACAACTTCACCTTCTGCGGTCGTCGCATCGGCGAAGGCTCGTACTGCACCGAGCACGCGCGGCTGGCCTACCAGCCGCAGCAGAAGGGCAAGCGCGGCGGGGCCGCCGACCTCGCCCGTTCGCTGC
>DATCFQ010000432.1:0-5287 GCA_036509495.1 Caulobacteraceae bacterium | reverse complement strand
GACCGCCGCCATCGTCCAGCGCAAGCTGGGCGCGCCGATGGGCATCGCCTTCGACGTCCAGGCGGTATGCTCGGGCTTCGTCTATGCGCTCAGCATCGCCGACGGCTTCATCGCTCGGGGCCACGCCCGCTGCGGCCTGGTCATCGGGGCCGAGACCATGACCCGGATCCTCGACTGGACCGACCGCACCACCTGCGTGCTGTTCGGCGACGGGGCCGGCGCCATGGTGGTCGAACCCGTGGCCGGGCAGGGGACGACGGCCGATCGAGGCGTCCTGTCCTTCGCCCTGCGCTGCGAGGGCGACAAGCAGGACCTGCTCTATGTCGACGGCGGTCCCTCGACCACCGGCCTGGTCGGCAAGCTGCGCATGCAGGGCCACCAGGTGTTCCGCAACGCCGTGGTCAACATCGCCGAGGCCATGGAGGCGGCGACCGACAAGGCCGGAGTCGCTCTGGCGGACGTCGACTGGTTCGTGCCGCACCAGGCCAACCAGCGCATCCTCAAGGGCGTCGCCGACCGCCTCGGCATCGACGAGGCGCGGGTGGTCTCCACCATCGCCCAGCACGCCAACACCTCGGCCGCCTCGATCCCCCTGGCCATGGACGTCGCCCTCAAGGACGGCCGTATCCAGCCCGGCCAACTGGTGCTGCTGGAGGCCATGGGCGGCGGCCTGACCTGGGGGGCGTGTCTGCTGAGGCTTTAGGCGACGCCGCATCGTCCGGGGGGAAGCCTTTGACTTCCCGCGCTATTGGCGGCACTTACCATGTCGGGGAATACGGGGCCTGCCGATGAAAGCCGATACCTTGACGCGCGCGGATCTGTGCGAGGCGGTTCATCACGAGGTCGGGCTGACGCGGCAGGACTGCGCGGGCCTGGTCGAACGAACCCTCGATCTGATCGTCGAGGCGCTGGAACGGGGCCAGACGGTCAAGCTCTCCGGCTTCGGCGTGTTCCAGGTTCGCTCCAAGCGCGCCCGCGAGGGCCGCAATCCCAAGACCGGCGAGCCCGCGCCGATCGAGCCACGTCGGGTAATCGGATTTCGCGCTTCGCAAGTGATGAAGGCGCGCATCGACGACGCGGCGTCCTGACCGGTCGCCGGCCGTGACCAAGGGTCCAGACGCTTTCCGCACCATATCGGAAGCGGCCTCCGAGATCGGCGTCGCTCAGCATGTCCTGAGGTTCTGGGAGACCAAGTTCTCCTTCATCCGGCCGATGAAGCGCGCCGGCGGGCGCCGCTTCTACCGTCCCCACGACCTGCTGGTCCTGGGCGGCATCCGGCGGCTGCTGCACGATGAGGGCTACACCATCGCCGGCGTCCAGAAGCTGTATCGCGAGCATGGCGCCACGCGGCTGATCTCGGCGGAGGGTGCAGGAGGCGTCGCCAGCCCCGGCGCTCGGGGCCCCGCGCAGGGAGCCTCTGCGTCAGGCGCCAGGGCGGCGCTATCGTCGGCGCTCGCCGATCTGCTGGCGGCCAGGGCCCGGCTCGAAGAGGCGCTGCAAGCCCACCGCGGCTGACATTCGGCAATTCCGATTGCCCGGCCGGTATGGCCTCCCTATAAGCCCGCCTTCGTCGGAGCGTAGCGCAGCCTGGTAGCGCACTTGTCTGGGGGACAAGGGGTCGTGGGTTCGAATCCCGCCGCTCCGACCAACACTTCCACGGCGCGCCGGGCGCCGCCGTCCTACGGTGGACGCCGCTGGCGGGAACGTTTACGGCTTGGCCAAACCCCCAGGCCGTCCTGATCCTCGCTCCATGCCCATGTTGCGTAACAACGAGATTTCACGGCCAGTCGCCATATGGCTTTTCGCCGTGGCGGCCATGGTATTTGGCATGGTTGTGCTGGGTGGCTCCACGCGGTTGACGGGCGCTGGACTGTCGATCACCGAATGGCGCCCCGTCACCGGCGTCGTCCCGCCGCTCAATCAGCAGGCCTGGCTGGCCGAGTTCCAGAAATACCAGCACATCCCCCAGTACCGGCTGCTGAACAGCGGCATGTCGCTGGCCGCCTTCAAGGGCATCTACTGGTGGGAGTGGGCGCACCGGCTGCTCGGTCGGCTGATCGGGGTCGCCTTCGTCGTCCCCTTCATCGGATTTTTGGCGGCGAGGCGGATCCCAGGGCGGCTGGTCTGGCGCGCCTGGGTGCTGCTGGCGCTCGGCGGCCTGCAGGGGCTGGTCGGCTGGTGGATGGTGGCCAGTGGCCTGGCCGGCCGGGTCTCCGTGGCTCCCGAGCGGCTGACCCTCCACCTGGGCCTGGCGCTGGTGGTCTTCTGCCTGTTGATCTGGACCGGGCTGGAGGCCTGGTTCGGTCCGGGACGGGCCAGTCTGGAGACCCGCTGGCGGCTGCCCGCGGCGCTCGTCGCCGGCCTCGTCTTCGCGCAGATCATGCTGGGCGGTCTGGTGGCCGGCAACAACGCCGGCCAGGTCGACAACGACTGGCCGCTTATGAACGGGCGGCTGTTCCCCACGGACTACGTCGGCCCCGGCGGCTTCCTGCACGCCCTGCTGCACAGCCAGGCGGCGGTGCAGTTCAACCACCGCATCGGGGCCTATCTGCTGGTGATGGCGGCGATCGTGGCCGTGGTCGTCGGCCTTCGCCGGCGGAGCCTGCCGCGCGGGACCCCGCCGCTGGCCTTTCTGTTCGCGGGCCTGGTGCTGGCCCAGGCGACGCTCGGCGTCGTCACCCTGATCGATCACGCCCCCCTGCCGCTAGCTCTGATGCACCAGTGCCTGGCCGCGGTGGTGCTGGCCAGCGCCCTCGGCCTCGCCTGGCGCGTGCGGCGCGCTTGAACCGGAGGGCCCGTTGCGGCATACACCCCGGCTCACTCAACTCGCCCTGAGGCGGCCGAGCGCCGTCTGCGCCCCAAAGAGTCCACGCCATGGCCGTTCCTAAGAGAAAAACCTCGCCCTCGCGGCGCAACATGCGCCGCGCGCACCATGCGCTGAAGGCCAACAGCTACGTCGAGGACAAGCAGACGGGCGAACTGCGCCGGCCGCACCACGTCGACCTCAAGACCGGCATGTACAAGGGCCGCCAGGTCATCACGCCGAAGGAAGACTAACTCCAGCGCCGCTTGTCCCGGCGTATGCCGGGATCAGAACGCGTCAGCGCGGAGTTGAAGAGGAACCACGAAGTTCACCAAGGGCACGAAGGCCTTCGTGCCCTTTGAGTCCTTCGTGGTCGAAATAACTGAGTCCCGGCTTCGCCGGGATGAGCGGCATTGGGGTGGTCCCCTGCGCGCGCGCCTCAGTGGGTGACGTTGGGCCTCAGCCGGTACTGGCCGTTCTCGAAACTGGCGAACAGCACCTGGGCGTGCGGATGGCCGACCGGCTCGCCGGTGTCGTCGGGCAGCAGGTTCTGCTCGGAGACATAGGCCACCAGCGAGGACTGCTCGTTCTCGGCCAATAGGTGGTAGAAGGGCTGGTCCTTGGCCGGACGCACGTCTTCCGGGATCGCCAGCCACCATTCCTCGGTGTTCGAAAACTCCGGATCCACGTCAAAGATCACGCCGCGGAACGGGAAAAACCGATGCCGCACCACCTGACCAATGGTGAACTTGGCGAGTCGCGCATTCATGATGAGAGCTTATTCCCGCCCGGCTGACTGAAAGATGAATGAGTCCCTCATGTTCGGACAAGCGCTTTCGGCTGAGGAGCGAGCTTGTTAGGCTGGGCGCAGGGCGTCGGGATACTGACCAGGGGTTGTGCGATGTCAGAGGCGGTTCCGCCGCCGATGGAGGCCAGGCGCAGCGAACCGGACGGCCGGACGGAGCCCCGCGCTTACGCCGCGCTCGATCTCGGCACCAACAATTGCCGGCTCTTGATCGCCTCGCCGACGGCCCGCGGCTTTCGCGTGCTGGAAGCCTTCTCCCGCATCGTCCGATTGGGCGACGGCCTGGCCCACACCGGCCGGCTGGACACCGCCGCCATGGAGCGGGCCCTGGCGGCGCTGAAGATCTGCGCCGACCGCATCCGCCGCCGCGGCGCTCCGCCCTTGCGCGCGGTCGCCACCCAGGCCTGCCGGTCGGCCGCGAACGGCGCGGACTTCATCGCCCGCGTCGAGGCCGAGACCGGGCTGAAGCTCAGCATCATCACCCCCAAGGAGGAGGCGCGGCTCAGCGTCGCGGGCTGTGTCGGCCTGCTCGACCGTGACTGCGAGGCGGCCGTGGTGGTCGACGTCGGCGGCGGCTCGACCGAACTCTCGTGGATCGACGTCAGTCAGTTCAAATACGACCCCAACCGGCGTCCGCCGCATCCGGCGCGGCTGCCGATCAAGGCCTGGCTCAGCGTGCCCATCGGCGTCGTCACCCTGGCCGACCGCTTCCCCGAGCAGGACGAGGGCCGCGAGGCGTGGTTCCGCGCCATGGTCGAGGAGGTGAAGGGCCAGCTTGCCCGCTTCGACGGCGCCCGCGACCTCGATCCGGTGTTCAAGGCCGGGCGGGCGCATCTGATCGGCACCTCCGGGGCCATCACCAGCCTGGCCGGCCTGCACCTGGGCCTGGACCGCTATGAGCGCGCCAAGGTCGATGGCCTGTGGATGACTCGCCAGGATTGCGAGGTCGCGGCCGGCACGCTGATGGGCATGACCGCCCGCCAGCGCGCCTCCCAGCCCTGCATCGGCCCCGACCGCGCCGACCTGGTGCTGGCGGGCGCGGCGATCCTGCAGGCGGTGCAGGAGCTGTGGCCCTGCGCCCGGGTGCGGGTGGCCGACCGCGGCCTGCGCGAAGGACTGCTGATGTCGCTGATGTCCAAGCCGCCGAAACGGCGCCGGCGTCCGCGGCGCTCGCCCCACATCGCCGCCTCCGGGACGGCGTCATGAGCGATGAAGAGGGCCGGCGCCGCATGTCCCGGCTGCCGGTCGCGGGTCAGGCCGCCGGGCGTGGCGTGCCCAAGCGGCTGAAGACGGCCAAGAAACACAGCCCCTCGTCCCAGGCATGGCTCGAGCGCCAACTCAACGATCCCTACGCCGCCGAGGCGCGCGCCCGTGGCTATCGGTCGAGGGCGGCCTTCAAGCTGGTCGAGATCGAGGAGCGCCTGCACCTGCTGCGCCGCGGCGCGCGCGTGCTCGACCTCGGCTGCGCGCCGGGGGGCTGGCTGCAGCTGGCGGTCGAGCGGGGCGTGGAGACCATCGTCGGCGTCGACCTCCTGGCCATCGATCCCGTGCCGCCCGCCATCATCGTGCAGGGCGACTTCACCGAGCCCGGCATGGGCGAACGGCTGGTCGAGCTGCTGGGCGGCGCGCCCGATCTGGTGCTCTCGGACATGGCGCCCAACACCATGGGCCACCGGCAG
>DATCFQ010000431.1:0-3997 GCA_036509495.1 Caulobacteraceae bacterium | reverse complement strand
GCCGGAGACCACGATCTTGGCCGCGCCGAGCTCGGGCCGCTCGGACTTGACCACTTCCTGCGAGACGAAGTGGGTCTTGGCCGCGCCGGGGCCGGGATCGACGGTCTCGACCGGGGCGGAGCCGCCCTCTCCTTGAGCCTTGAACACCGTGGGCCGCACGGTGATCACCTTCTTGGCGTCGGCGCTCTGCACCGTCTCCAGCGCATTGCCGGCATAGATCGGCCGCACGAAAGTCGAGCCGTCGATCACCTCGACCACGGCGGAGATCTGGGCCACGTCCAGCTTGGCGGCGATGCGCGGGGAGGCGTTCTTGCCGGCCGTGCTCGAGGGGGTCAGCACCGCCTCGTAGTCGGCCATCAGCGGAACGACGCAGCCCTCGATCGCCTCGGCGATCATGTGGCCGAGCGCCTCGCTCTCGGCCAGGCGCACCTTGCGCACGCCAGAAATCTTGGCGGCGGCGTCGGCGACGCCCTTGGCGTTCTGGCCCAGCACCAGGATGTCGATGTCGGGCGACAGCGCCGTGGCGGCCGTGACCGTCTTGTGGGTGGTGTCGCGGAGCGTCTGTCCGTCGTGATCGGCAATGACGAGAACGGCCATCAGAGCACCCCCGCTTCGGTCTTCAGCTTGGCGACCAGTTCGGCCGCGCTCTCCACCTTGACGCCGGCCTGGCGCTTGGGCGGCTCGGCGACCTTCAGCACCTTGAGGTGCGGGTGCAGATCCAGGCCCAGGTCCGCCAGTTGCCGGGTCTCCATCGGCTTGGTGCGCGCCTTCATGATGTTGGGCAGCGAGGCGTAGCGCGGCTCGTTCAGCCGCAGGTCGGTGGTGATCACCCCCGGCAGATCGATCTGCAGGGTCTCCAGACCCCCGTCGATCTCGCGCATGACCGTGGCCTTGCCGGCCGCGATCTCGACCTTGGAGGCGAAGGTCGCCTGCGGCCAGCCGAGCAGGGCGGCCAGCATCTGGCCGGTGGCGTTGTTGTCGCCGTCGATGGCCTGCTTGCCCATCAGCACCAGGTCGGGCGCCAGCTCCTCGGTGAGCTTCTGCAGCACCTTGGCGGCGTTCAGCGGCTCCAGGTCCTGGTCGGTCAGCACCAGGATCGCCCGGTCTGCGCCCATGGCCAGGGCGGTGCGCAGGGTCTCCTGGCACTGCTGCACGCCGATGGAGACGGCGACGACCTCGGTGGCGACGCCCTTCTCCTTCAGCCGCACCGCCTCCTCGACGGCGATCTCGTCGAAGGGGTTCATCGACATCTTCACGTTGGCGAGGTCGACGCCGGTCTGGTCGGCCTTCACCCGCGCCTTGACGTTGTAGTCGAGCACCCGCTTGACGGGCGTGAGGATCTTCATGGGCTGGCCATCCGCGGAGGGGTCGGAGCGGGCGGACCCTACATGCGAGCCTTCGACTGTCAACGGAGGGTCCTTTGACCGGCCGGCGCACGCTGGTATCCCAGAGCCTCGAGGGCGGGGCGATGTCGGAAACCAGCACACCAGTCGAGGCGACCGACCCTCCGGCCGATCCCCCGGAGGTCAATGTGGAAGTCCACCACAAGCCCAAGGCCGTCCACGGTTGGCGGGAGTTCCTGGCGGAATATGCGATCATCGTGCTGGGGGTGCTGACCGCCCTCACGGCCGAGCAGGTCGCCGAGCATTTGCGGTGGGAGGGGGCCGTCGCTTCCGGCCGGGACGCCCTGCACCGCGAGCTCGCCTTCGACACTGCCTTCATGCGCGACCGGCTGCTGATCGCGCCCTGCGTGGACCGCAACATCGTCTCGATCTCGGCGATGATCGAAACCGCCGCCAGCACGGGGGGCCTGCCCAAGACGGGTGAGCTCTTCAAAGATCCCTCCCGCCGGGTGGAAACGAGCGAATGGGAGACGGAACGTGCGTCGCAATCCTTGACCCACTTCCCTCGCGAGGAGCGGGCGCGGCTCGAGCGCGACTATGACCAGATTTCCGAGATCAAAGTCTGGGAAGACCAGGAGCTGGACGCCTGGACCCGACTCGCCGTGCTGAAGGACGGACCCAAGCGGCTTGGCGAGGCCGACATCGCCCAGCTGCGCGTGGCGGTCCAGACCGTCAAGAGCCTCGAGTGGCTGATGACGCTGAACGGCCGGCGTGTGCTCGACTGGTCCAAGACCCTCGGTGTGACACCCGATCCCACCCGGCAAGCCTGGGTTCACGACCGCTGCCCCACCGGACAATGAGCCATGGTTGCGGCGCGCGCGCCGCGGCGGCATAGATCGCATCCATGAGGCGCGCCGACAAACGGGTCCTGACCATCAAGCTGGCCTTCGTGGCCGTCTTCGCCGTGCTGTGCGCCCTGATCTGGTGGTACCAGCTCGCCGAGGTCCGCCCGCGCAACGCCTGCCTCTCCCAGCCGGGCGCCCAGTACTACCCCAAGACCCACACCTGCCAGATCACGCCCGGCGCCGCCTGCGAGGCGGGGGGCAACTGGTGGGATCCGGTCAGCAAGAGCTGCGCCCGGGTGGTCCACATCCCCGACTTCACCGGCCGGCACTGAACCTCGACCGTCTCGACAAGCTTGGCCTGGAGCCTTAGCCTGCGGTCGTCATGATCGTCCGGTTCATCCTTCGCGCCCTGGTGGCGGCTTTGGGGCTGTGGGTCGCCTCGCGGCTGATCCATGGCATCCAGGTGCGCAGCATCGAGAGCTTGCTGGCCGCCGCGGTCCTGCTCGGCATCGTCAACGCCTTCATCCGGCCGGTCATCTTCGTGCTGACGCTGCCCTTCACCCTCATCACCCTGGGGCTGTTCCTGCTGGTCATCAACGCGGCCATGCTGGAGCTGGTGGCCATGCTGCTGCACGGCTTCAACGTGACCAGCTTCTGGGCGGCGATCCTGGGCTCGATCGTGGTCAGCATCGTGAGCTGGATCGGCTCCTGGTTCATCGACTCCGCGACCCGCCGGGCCGCGTAGCGCGCGCAGGGGGCGCCGAGGCGCGAGACTTGCCCATCCCCTTCCGATCGACCACATCTCGGGCCGTTCGCATCCCGCGGGCGGCCCTTTCCGTTTCCGGTGCATGACCGCAAAGCCCGCCACCCGCCGGCATCTCGTCTTCGTCTGCCTGATGCTGGCCATGTTCATGGTCGCCATCGAGGCGACGGTGGTGGCCACCGCCATGCCCCAGATCGTGGCGCGGCTGGGCGGCTTCCAGGTCTATGCCTGGGTGTTCTCGGCCTTCCTGCTGACCCAGACCGCCACGACGGTGATGTTCGGCAAACTGGCCGACCTCTTCGGCCGCAAGCCGGTGATGATCGCCGGGCTGGTGGTGTTCCTGATCGGCTCGGTGCTGGCCGGATTCTCCTGGTCGATGGGGTCGCTGATCGGCTTTCGCCTGCTGCAGGGGCTGGGCGCCGGCGCCATCCAGCCGACCAGCATGACCATCGTTTCGGACCTCTACACCCTGGACGAACGGCGCAAGACCCAGAGCTACATGGCCACGGTCTGGGGCGTCTCGGCGGTGATCGGCCCCTTGGCCGGCGCCTTCATCGTCCAGCACATCTCCTGGGCCTGGGTGTTCTGGATCAATGTGCCCCTGGGCATCCTGGCCGTCGCCGGCCTGGTGTTCTTCCTGCACGAGCACGTCGAGCACCACAGCCGCCGCATCGACTGGGGCGGGGCGGCGCTGTTCACCATTGCGGTCAGCGCCCTTTTGCTGGCGATCAGCCCGACCTCGGGGGGCGGGATCCTGTCGCATCCGCTGGTGTTCGCCGCCATCGCCGTGGTCGCCGGGCCGGCCTTCCTGTTCTGGGAGCGTCGCGCGCCCGAGCCGATGATGGACGTCGAGCTCTGGTCGCAGCCGACCATCGCCTCGGCCAATGCCGCGACCCTGGCCGCGGGCCTCGGCCTGATCGGCCTGACCGCCTGCCTGCCGGTCTATATCCAGGCCGTGCTCGGCCGCTCGCCGATCGTCTCGGGCCTGACCCTGACCTCCATGGCCGTCGGCTGGCCGATCGCCGCGACCATCTCGGCGCGGGTCT
>DATCFQ010000430.1:0-2116 GCA_036509495.1 Caulobacteraceae bacterium | reverse complement strand
CCGCGTTGAAGATCGTGGTCGTCAGCAAAGCGGTCGCGGCGACCGCGCTCAGCCAGGTCCTGGTCATGTTTCCCCTCATGCGTTCTTCGCCCGCAGTTTGACCCGCGAACCGCCGCGTTGGAAGCCGGTTCCGATCGTCATCCCGGTGGGGAGCCTTGACGCGGGCCCCGGTCCCTTCGTTCATGCGCGGGGCCCGACACTCGCCACCCGGAGCAGCGCGCATGAAGTTCGGCGTCTTCTATGAGCATCAGCTGCCCCGGCCCTGGCAGGAGGGCGACGAACACCGGATCTACCAGGAGGCGCTCGAGCAGGTCGAGCTCGCCGACCGGCTCGGCATCGACTACGCCTGGGAGGTGGAGCACCACTTCCTCGAGGAGTACGCCCACTCCTCGGCGCCCGAGGTGTTCCTGGCCGCCTGTTCCCAGCGCACCAGGCGGATCCGGCTCGGCCACGGCATCGTGCTGATGCCGCCCGCCTACAATCACCCGGCCCGGGTCGCCGAGCGGATCTCAGCGCTCGATCTGGTGTCGGACGGCCGCGTGGAGTTCGGCACGGGCGAGTCCTCCTCGGTCATGGAGCTGGGCGGGTTCGGGCTGGACTTCGAAGCCAAGCGCAAGGCCTGGCGCGAGGGGCTGGAGCAGTGCCTCAACATGATGGTGATGGCGCCCTATCCCGGCTTCAAGGGCGAGTATTTCTCCATGCCCTGCCGCAACGTCGTGCCCAAGCCGCTGCAGAAGCCGCACCCCCCGGTCTGGATGGCCTGCTCGAGCCGGGAGGCGATCCGGCTGGCCGCCAAGAACGGCATCGGGGCCCTGACCTTCGCCTTCGTCGACCCCGCCGAGGCGAAGCAGTGGGTCGACGAATACTACCGGGTGTTCAAGGAGGAGTGCGTCCCCATCGGCCATGCGGTGAACCCGAACATCGCCATGATCACCGGCTTCTCCGTCCACCATGATCGGGACGAAGCGATGCGCCGCGGCGAGGGCTTCCGCTTCTTCCGCTATGCGCTCGGCCACCACTATATCTTCGGCGATCACCGTCCGGGGCTGACCGACATCTGGGCGGCCTTCCAGCAGGCCCCGGCGGCGCTGTCGGATGGGGGCGTCGGCAACGGCATCGGAACGCCCGACGATCTCAGGGCGCACCTCTTGGCGTTCGAACAATCCGGCGTCGATCACGTCGCCTTCATCCAGCAGGGCGGCCGCAACCGGCACGAGCACATCTGCGAGGCGCTGGAGCTGTTCGCCGCGGAGATCATGCCGGAGTTCCAGGCGCGCGAAGCCTCCCGTCAGCAGCGCAAGATGGAAGAGCTGGCGCCGTTCATCGAGCAGGCCATGGCCCGCAAGCCGAAGACGCCTCCGCTCGCGGAAGCCGAGATCCCGACCTTCACGGCGCTCGGCAAGCTCGGCGGGGTCTATCCGACCCTGCCGGTGGAGGCCAAGTAGCTCCACTCGCGTCCGTCCCGGATGACGGCGCGATCAAGCAGGGACGTAGGTCAACCTGATCACGGCCTCGTCGATCTGATCGCTGGCCGCGAGGCGGAGGGGCGAACGGGGCCCGGCGAAGAATGGCGTGCCGCGACCCAGCACCACGGGATGGAAGTAGAGTCGATACCCGTCGATCAGGCCAAGGTCGCCGAGGCTTCGCGCCAGGTCCGGTCCAGCGACGGCGATCTCCCCATCCAGCCGGTCCTTCAGCCCACGGACCACCGCCTCGACGTCGTCCTCGACAAGCGTGGCGTTGGGGCCGACCGACTTCAACGAGCGCGACACGACCCACTTCGGTTGGCGCCGCCACGCCGCCGCGAACTCGCGCAGGTCCGCGCCCCACTCGGGATCGTCTTCATCCCAATAGCGCATGACCTCGTACGTGCGCCGGCCGTACACACTGCCGGTCAGGCCCCGCACCTGCTCGATGAAATGCCGAAAGAGCGTGGGCCCGGGCGCGAACGCCTCATGGTCGACGTAGCCGTCGAGCGACTGGTTCAGTCCGAAAACGAGCTTCGCCATCTCGACCTCCCAACGTCATGCATGGACAGAAGTAGGGGAGACGATAGCGCCCTAGCCGCCCTTCAGGAACGCCTCCGCCAGGGCATCCATCTCGGCCACCGGATTGC
>DATCFQ010000429.1:0-10722 GCA_036509495.1 Caulobacteraceae bacterium | reverse complement strand
CTGGAGACCATCGGCAATTGGGACTTCCACGGGACTCTGCCCGGCCCGACCTGCTCGGCCCACTGCAAGATCGATCCGGAGACCGGCTACCTGGTGGGCTTCGGCTTCGCGGCCAAGGGCGATTTCTCGAGGGACGTGGTCTATTTCGAAGTGAACGCGGAAGGAAGAGTGGTGCACGAGGCTTGGTTCGAGCTGCCCTATCACGAGATGCAGCACGACTTCGGCGTCACCCGTGACTACGTCGCCTTCCCGGTGGTCCCGATCAAGGGCGTGGGCGACGAGGGGCTGAAGGCCGGCCATCCGCACTATGCCTGGGATCCGAACGAGGACTCCTACATGGCGGTGCTGCCGCGCTTCGGCCGCGGCGACCAGATCCGCTGGTTCAAGAACCCCAACCAGTTCGCCAGCCACGTGATGAACGCCTTCAACGATGGCTCCAAGGTCCATCTCGACCTCTGCCGCTCGTCGATCAACCTGTTCCCCTTCTTCCACGAGATCGGCCAGGCCTGGTCGCCCAGGGGCATGGACGTCCGGCTCACCCGCTGGACGGCCGACATGGCCTCCAATTCGGGCAGCTTCGAGAGCCAGACGCTCAGCGATTTCCTGGGCGAGTTTCCGAGGAACGACGACCGCTTCCAGACCCGGCCCTACCGGCACGGCTGGATGCTGGGCTTCTTCGGCACGAGGAATGCGCTGGGCCACGTAGACCTCGAGACCGGCGAGACCGAGGTCTGGGAGGCGCCGGCGACCAAGCCGGTGCAGGAGCCGTGTTTCATTCCCAGGAGCGCCGATGCGGCCGAGGGCGACGGCTGGATCGTCCAGGCGGCGACCGACGGGGCCACCAACCTCACCGAGCTCAACCTGTTCGAGGCCACGGCCATCGCCAAGGGACCGATCGCTGCGATCAAGCTGCCGGTGCATCTGAAGCCGGCCTATCATGGCAGCTGGGCCGAGGGCGCGCGCGTGCGGCCCTCCGGCCTCGTCTGACACCGCTGCAGGAGACATCGCCCGTGCGCTTCACCGACTATATGGACGCCTTCAACCGCTACGACGACGCGGCCCTGCTGCGCGACTTCTGGACGGAAGACTGCGTGATGCAAAGCGGGGCCCGCCTGATGGTCGGGCACAAGGGCATGCAGGAATTCCTCGACTGGGCCCACGACGGCATCCTGGAGACCATGCGACCCAAGGTGCTGATGGAAGATGGCGATCACATCTTCGCCGAAATCGACATGGACTTCACCGCCACGGGCGACCGGCCTGACTTCCAGTTCGGCGCGCTGAAGACCGGCGAATTCCTGACCGTCAAGTTCTTCGTCCTGTACACCCTGCGGGACGGAAAGGTCGCCTGTCTGAAGTCCATGACTTGGCCCCCGGAGACCGGGGTGTCGAAGCCCGAGGTCCGGCTGGGCGGCTCGCTCGAGCAGCGCCAGGCCTTCTTCGCCTACACCCGCGCCTTCTCCAACGCCGACTTCGACGTCTTCCCCCGCTACTACACCGACGACGTGTTTCTCGACCTGGGCTCGGTCCCGCCGATCCATGGGCGGGACGGCATCGTCGGCTTCTACCGGCCGATGTTCGAAAAGGTGCGCGAGCACCTGACGGTGAACGAGCTGCGCATGGCCGACGACAGCATCTTCCTGGACGCTGCCAGCCGCTTCACGGCCGTGAAGGACGCCCCCGACTTCGTCGTCGGGGCCTTGAAAGCCGGCGACGACATCGAGGTGCGGGTGCTGGTCAGCTACGAGCTGAGGGACGGCCTGATCTCCAGCATCCGGGTCAAGCGTGGCGGCGAGCCAGTGACGCACAGGGCAGGGGGCTGATCCGCCCTGGCGCTCCCATGGGAACATGGAGCGTAAGCCCATTTGACAGCCTCCCTGTTCGACGGGCTTGATGGCGTCAGCGCTCGACCAGAAGCGCGGGAGGATTTCATGAGCTCTGCCGACACCGCCGTGGCCTCGGCCGCCGCGACGCCGACCGCTGCCGCCTCGGATGCGCGCTTCGGCAAGGGCTATCGCGCTTGGCTCCTGTTCATCCTGCTCTTGGTGAACGCATTGAACCTGGCCGACCGCCAGGGGATCGCAGCCACGGCGCAGTCGATTCGGGTGGAGCTGCATCTCACGGGCGCCCAACTCGGCCTGATTCAGGGCCTGGGCTTCGCCATTTTCTACACCTTCTTCGGCCTGCCGCTGGCATGGATGGCCGAGCGGATGAGTCGCGCGCGCATCATCGCAGTCTCGCTGGCGGTATTCGGCCTGATGGTGGCTGGCTGCGGGGCGATCGCGAATTTCTGGCAATTGCTGCTGTTCCGCGTTGGCGTGGGGATTGGCGATGCCGGCTTCGTGACGCCGGTGGCCTCGCTGGTCGGCGACCACTATCCGGCGCAGAAGCGCGCGTCGGCGATGACGGTGATCTGGCTGGGCGCCCCGATCGGCGCGGTGGCCGGGGCGGTGATCGCCGGCTGGGTGGCCCAGTCGTTCGGCTGGCGGATCTGGTACTACGCCTTGGGGGTTCCGGCCCTACTGGTGGCGGTGCTCGCCTTTGTGACCCTGCGCGAGCCGATCCGCGGCATGTCGGATCCAGTCGGCGTGCGGGGCAAGACGCCCTCGATCTTCGCGGCCTTCCGTTTCCTATTGGCCAAGAAGTCGGTGTGGTTCATCTTGATCGGCGCCGGCCTGGCCGCGACCGGGATGAACGGCCTCGGCCAGTTCTTCTCGCTCTATCTGCAGACCGCCTTCCACGTCGGCCCCGCCGAGGCCGGGCGGCTGCTCGGCCTGATGAGCGGGGTAGCCATGGCCTCCGGCCTGGCGCTCGGCGGTTTCGGGGTGGACTGGGGCGCCAAGTTTGACCGGCGCTGGTTCGTTTGGGGACCCGCGATCGGCCAGTTGATCGCCACCCCCCTGTTCTTCTTCGGAGCCAACCAGGCGACGATCCCGATGGCGGTGTTCATCCTCGGCCTCGGGCACGTGGCGCTGTTCGTCTACTACACCCCCACCCTCGCCCTGGCGCAGAACATGGTCGGGGCCAACATGCGGGCCTCCTCCGCCTTCGTGACCTCGCTGGTGCTGGGTCTGGTCGGCATCGGGCTCGGGCCGACCCTGATCGGCGTGCTCAACGACATCTTCACGCAGAAGGCTTTTTCGGTGGGCGACTTCGTCCAGTTGTGCCCGGGCGGGCGGGCCCCTCTCGGCGCGGCCGCGGCGATCGCCTCGGCCTGCAGCACCGCGGCCGGCCAGGGCATCCGCCATGCGATCATGGCCATGTCGCTGTTGTTCGCCGGCTCGGCCGTGTTCTTCGTGCTGGCCTCGTTCAATCTCCGGAAGGACCTCGACACCCTTTACGCGACCACCGCCGAATAGGCTGGCTGGAGATCATCGATGGATTGGCACGGCGGTGAGCTGAAGCTCGAGCACGCCTTCGACATCCGCATCAATTTCAAGGATCGCTGGATGTGGGGCCCGATCCATCCGGGCGGGCCCAGCCATGGCTATACCTCGGTGCTGAACGGCGTGGTCGAGGGGCCGCGGCTGAACGGCAAGGTGGTCGACGTTTCCGGCGCCGATTGGCCGGTGGTGCGCTCGGACGGAGTGGTGGAGCTGCAGGCCCACTACATGCTGGAAGCCGACGACGGGGCGAAGATCTACATCCGCAACCTGGGCTATGTGTACGGCCCCAAGCCCGCCGAGGGCGACCGCCCGGCGCGGCCCGGCTACTTCCGTTGCACGCCCTATTTCCGCGCCCCCGACGGCCCGCACGAATGGCTGAACCGCACCGTCCTCATCGGCGGCGGCGAGCGTCACCCCGACCCGGCCGGCGACTACAGCCTGTTCCGCTATTGGGCGGTGGGCTGAGCCCTCCTCCCGAGAGAGTCACGCACCAGAATCACCCTTGAACCGCCCCGCCAGCGCCAGGGTCTGCTTGGCCAGGATGCCGACGTCCGTGCCGACCGCCACGAAGGTCGCGCCCAGGTCGAGGTAGCGCCGGGCCCACTCCTCGTTGGAGGTCAGGATCCCCGCCGCCTTGCCGGCCTTGATGATCCGGGCGAAGGCGTCCTCGATCACCGCCTGCACTTCGGGATGGGCGGCATTGCCGCGATGGCCGAGGGCGGCGGAGAGATCGGCGGGGCCGATGAACACCCCGTCCACGCCGTCTGTGGCGGCGACGGCGTCGAGGTTCTCCATGGCCAGACGGGTTTCGGCCTGAACCAGCAGGCACATCTGCTCGTCCGCGTCGCGGAAGTAGTTGTCGACCCGGTTCCACCTCGCCACCCGGGCCGAGCCGGCGCCCACGCCACGGATCCCGTCCGGCGGATAGCGCATGGCCCGGACCATGTGCGCGGCCTGCTCGGCGGTATCGACCAGCGGGATCAGCAGGGTCTGGAAGCCGAGGTCGAGGTATTGCTTGACCAGCACCACGTCGCCGACCGGCGGGCGGGCGATGGCGTGGGTCGGATAGCTCTCCACCGCCTGCAGCTGGGCCAGCATGCTCGGCACGTCGTTGGGGGCGTGTTCGCCATCGAACAGCAGCCAGTCGAAGCCTGCTCCGGCGCAGATCTCGGCGGTGTAGGCGCTGGCCATGGATTGCCAGAGGCCGATCTGCCGCCGGCCCTCCTGCAGCGCCTGCTTGAACGGATTGGTCGGCACGGGCACGGGCGCTTCCTCCTGGGCGAAAGCACCCTACAGAGACCAACGCCTGGATGGGAATGGGCGGCGAGGCGAAGCCGCGGCTTTGCCTTGACGGTGCTTCTGGTTAACATGGCAATGGTTCACCAAGCGAAGCATCGGGGTCCGGATGAACGAGGAAACGTCGGAGATGACTGTCGGCCGGCGGCTGCAGCCGTTTCCGCGGTCGCTGCCGGCGATCCTCATGCGTGCGCGCGAGGCGGTGATGACCCGCGTGCGGCCGGTGCTGCGCGCCTACGACATGACCGAGCCGCAGTGGCGGGTGCTGCGGACCCTGGCCTCCACCCAGGAGGTCGAGGTCACCCATCTGGCCGAGATGGTGTTCTTGCTGCCGTCCAGCCTGTCTCGGATCCTCAGGGATCTGACCGATCGTGGCCTGATCCAGCGGCGAACGTCCGCCAGCGATCTGCGCAAGGGCCTGGTCTCGATCAGCGACCAGGGCATGGCCCTGATCGAGGCGGCCACGCCCAAGACGGCCAAGGTCACCACGGAGATCGAACGACTGTTCGGGGCCGACCGGCTGGGACGGCTCATCGGTCTGCTGGAAGAACTCGAAGAGGCTGTGGGACCCGGTCAGCCGGCCTCGGACTGACGCCCGCCGTTTGCAAGCCTCGCGCGCCCTGCTAACCGGCTGGCCTGAGGCAGAGTAGGAGACGGTCATGAAAACCAAGGCCGCGGTGGCGTGGGAGGCCAAGGCCCCTCTCTCGATCGAGGAGGTCGACCTGGACGGCCCCCGGGCCGGCGAAGTGCTGGTCGAGGTGATGGCCACCGGCATCTGCCACACCGACGCCTACACCCTCTCGGGCATGGATTCGGAGGGCGCCTTTCCTTCGATCCTGGGCCACGAGGGGGCCGGGATCGTCCGCGAGGTCGGGCCCGGGGTGACCTCGGTGAAGGTCGGCGACCATGTGATCCCGCTCTACACGCCCGAATGCCGGCAATGTAAGTCGTGCCTGTCGCGCCGCACCAACCTCTGTACCGCCATCCGCTCGACCCAGGGCCAGGGCGTGATGCCGGACGGGTCCAGCCGCTTCTCGCTGAACGGCAAGCCGATCGCCCACTACATGGGCTGCTCGACCTTCTCGAACTTCACCGTGCTCCCCGAGATCGCCGTGGCCAAGGTCCGCGAGGACGCTCCCTTCGACAAGATCTGCTACATCGGCTGCGGGGTGACCACCGGCGTCGGTGCGGTGATCTGGACCGCCAAGGTCTGGGCCGGAGCCAATGTGGTGGTGTTCGGCCTGGGCGGCATCGGCCTGAACGTGATCCAGGCCGCCCGCATGGTCGGGGCCGACAAGATCATCGGCGTCGACCTCAATCCCGCCAAGGCCGAGATCGCCAGGAAGTTCGGCATGACCCACTTCGTCAATCCGGACGAGGTCGGTCGCGACAGGGTGGTCCAGGCCCTGGTCGACCTCACCGGCGGCGGGGCGGACTTCTCATTCGAGTGCATCGGCAATGTGCACACCATGCGCCAGGCGCTGGAGTGCTGTCACCGCGGCTGGGGCGAGAGCATCGTCATCGGCGTGGCGCCGTCCGGGGCGGAGATCGCCACCCGCCCGTTCCAGCTGGTCACCGGCCGGGTCTGGAAGGGCTCGGCCTTCGGCGGCGCTCGCGGCCGCACCGACGTGCCGAAGATCGTCGACTGGTACATGGAAGGAAAACTCAAGATCGACGACCTGATCACCCACACCCTGCCGCTGGCCAGGATCAACGACGCCTTCGCGCTGATGGAAGCGGGCGAGTCGATCCGCAGCGTCGTCGTCTACTGACGCCGGGAGGCGCATCTTGGACCTTGAGCTGTCCGGCAAGCGGGCCCTGATCTCGGGCGCCTCCAAGGGCATCGGCCGCGCCACGGCGCTGCAGCTGGCGCGCGAAGGCTGCGACGTGGTGCTGGTCGCCCGCACCCTCCAAACCCTGGAAGACGCCGCTGCCGCCATCCGCGGCCAATGCCAGGCGGGCGTGCAGGTCATCGCCGCCGACCTCTCGCGCCAGGCCGAGATCGAGCGTGTGGCCGCCGAGGCGGGGGAGATCGACATCCTGGTCAACAACGCCGGCGCCATTCCGGCCGGCGACCTCTTGGCCCTGGACGATGCGGCGTTCCGGGCCGCGTGGGACCTCAAGGTGTTCGGCTACATCTCCATGTGCCGGGCCTTCTGGCCGGTGCTGAAGGCGCGGGGCGGGGTGGTCGTCAATGTCATCGGCGCAGCGGCCGAGTGGCTGGACCCGGGCTACCTCTGCGGCTCGACCGGCAACGCGGCCCTGGCCGCCTTCACCAAGGCGCTGGGCAAGCAGGCGCAGAAAGAGGGGATGCGGGTGGTCGGCATCCATCCCGGCCCCACCGCGACGGACCGCATGTCGATGCGCTTCAAGGCGCGCGCGGCCCAGGAGCTCGGCGACGAAAACCGCTGGCGCGAACTGACCGGCGACCTGCCCTACGGCCGCCCGGCCGAGCCCGAGGAAGTGGCCGCCGCCGTGGCGTTCCTGGCCTCGCCGCTCAGTGGCTACACGACCGGCAGCATACTGACGATGGACGGGGCGATCCGCTGACCGCTTGAGATCGCGCCATTGATGCATTACATTTTGGCAGAAGGTAATGAAGGCGACGCAGATGGACGAATCCACCATCACCGCAAAGGGCCAGACCACCATTCCCAAGGCGGTGCGGCAGCACCTGGGTCTGAAGCCGGGCGACAAGGTGAGGTTCTTCCTGCACCCACATGGCGGTGTGACCTTGGGCCGGGTGAGACCTGTGACCGATCTGAAGGCCGCTTTTCCCTGGGACGGTCCTCCTGTTTCCATCGAGGAGATGGATCAGGCGATCGCGGAAGGAATCGCCGAGCGCGTGGGCGTGCGCGAGCCTTGATCGGGCTCGATACCAATGTCCTGCTACGCTACCTGACCCGGGACGATCCGATCCAGTTTTCGGCGGCAGTCCGAGTGATCGAGGAGCAGCTGTCAGTCCGAGAGCGGGGATTCGTCAGCACCATCGTTCTCGCTGAGTTGGCCTGGGTATTGCGCCGGAGCTACCGATGGCCGGTCTCTCAGGTCGCAGAGATGATGGAGCGGCTGCTGGAAGCGGACGTGCTCGTCATCGAGCACGCCGACGAAGTCTCGGAGGCGATCACGGTCGTCCGCGATGGACGGGGCGATTTCGCCGACGCCCTGATCGGAGCTGTCGCGGGGCGGGCCGGCTGCTCGCACACCCTGACCTTCGATCGGGACGCACTCCGGTTGCCCGGCTTCGCGCCGGTGTGACGCCCTACTCGAAGAACGCCACGCTCCGGCACTCGATCGACGCCCGCACCTTCCGATCCGGGAAACTGGTGTCCCAGAAGGCCGTGTGCGGCGTGCGCCAGGCGACCGAGTGGTCGCTGTCGTGGAACTTCAGCAGGATAGCCTCGTCGCGGGTCATGGAGGAGAAGTACCACCAGCGATGCCGAGGATTGTACTTGAAGATCGCCGCCGCCATCTGGCTCTCGTCCGGCATGGGGGCGAACAACGCCTCGCCCTCGGGGATCTTGTCGACGATGTAGAGCACATTGGGCACGCCCTCGTCGTCGCCGACGCTGCGGTGGTCGCAGACCGCCAGCGGGCAGTCCTGCGGCGGCTCGGAGAAGGTCCGCCAGAAGCTGGAATAGATGAAGCGCTTGTAGCCGGGGCCATTGGGCCGCACGCGCTCATAGACCGCGCGGGCCTGGCGGTCGGCGCGGCTGGGTTCGGTGTCGATGTGGGCCTCGCCGGCCGGCGGCTGCACCCCGCCGTGGTGGGTGTAGGGGCCCTCGGACTTCTTCTGGAATTTCGAGATGTCGCCGGAGTTGCGGATCATCCAGCCGCCGGGCGCCACGAAGCTCGCGCCGGTCAGGCGGGCGACCTCGCGGGCGACTTCGTCCTGGTACAGACGATCGACCTCGCCCGTGTCGTAGAAGTCCTGCACCTGGCTCTTGCTGTCGGCCAGCATGAAGCCGTGGGTGTCCAGGGTGAAGTGCTGCTTGATCGCTCGCCCGTCGCGGACCTTCACCTTGAACGGGCCATAGGTCCCGGTATTGACCTCGACCCCCGCCGAGACGAAGCGGCGGTTGATGTCCGGGCCCGGCAGCAGATAGTTGATCTCTGTGTCGACGGAACGGACGCTGTCTTCGATATCGGCTTCGATGACGCTCATCTGACGATCTCCATGAGCCCTATTTGACGTGGCCGGTGAAGGTGCGCAGGGCCGGATTGGTGTGGTCCGGCATGTTCAGCGCGGCGGCGACGCCGGGGCGGGCGCGCATCCGCTCCACCCAATCCAAGAGACGCGGGCAGCGCTCGGCGGCGCCGATCTCGGGGAACATGCGTGCGATCATCATGCCGCAGTGGGAGAAGAAATTGATGTCGGCCAGGGTGAACTGATCGCCGGCCAGCCAGGTGGTCTTGCCGAGCTGCGCCTCGACCTTGGCGACCGCGACCTCGATCTTGCGGGTGGCGTTGGCGAGGTCGGCTTCCGAAAAGCCCGAGCGCGCGGTCTTCCACTTCTCGCGTTGTTCGTGGAGGGGGATGCGCTCGACCAGCTTCTCGAAGTCGCCGGAATCGATGCCCCGGGCGATGACCCCGACCATGCGGTGCCAGCCCCACATCGAGACGTAGTTCATCACATGCTCGTCGATGAACTTGTTCCAGTAGCGCATCCGCGCGTTGCCCCTGGGCTCGTTGGGCCGGAGCGGCGGGGCGTAGGGGAAGGCGTCCTCGATGTATTCGTTGATCACCGTGGTGTGGGTGACGATGAAGCCGTCGTGGTCGAGCACCGGCACCTGGCCCTCGGGATTGATCGCCACGAACCAGTCGGAGTGCTGCTCGAACTTGTGCAGGTCGACATAGACGCTCTCGAAATCGAGCGCCTTTTCCTTCAGCGGAATCAGCGACTTCAGCGAATTGGCGACCGGTTCGGCGTGGTAGAGCTTCAGCATCGGCGCGGGCGTCCTCGGCGCTTTGTCGTTTGCGACGTTTAGTGGCGGACTTCCCAGCGGAGGGGAAGGCCCGTTATGGCGAGTGCGCCAGGAGGACGCCATGCCGCTCGAAATCATAGGCCAAAGCTGCTGCTTCGGCGGACGGCAGGTCACCTATCGCCACGCCTCGGCCGAGACCGGCACGCCCATGCGCTTCGCCGTCTTCCATCCTCCGGCGGCCGGGCGGGGCAAGGTCCCGGTGGTCTGGTTCCTGGCGGGACTGACCTGCACCGAGGAGAACTTCACGGTGAAGGCCGGCGCCCAGCGCATCGCCTCGGAGCTCGGCCTGATGCTGGTGGCGCCCGACACCTCGCCGCGCGGCGAAGGCGTGCCGGACGATCCGGGAGGCGCCTATGACTTCGGCCTCGGGGCCGGCTTCTATCTCGATGCGACGGAGGCGCCCTGGTCGGCCAACTACCGGATGCGGAGCTATCTGGAGGGCGAACTCCCCGCCCTGATCGGCGCGGAACTGCCCGCCGACATGACCCGTCAGTCGATCATGGGCCATTCGATGGGCGGCCACGGGGCCCTGACCATGGGTCTGCGCAATCCCGGAAGCTTCAAGGCCATCTCGGCCTTCGCGCCGATCGTCTCGCCGCTGAACTGCCCCTGGGGCGAGAAGGCCCTGTCGCACTATCTCGGGGCCGACCGGCAGACTTGGCGGCAATACGACGCCTGCGCCCTGATCGAGGACGGCGCCCGCTCCGACGAACTGCTGGTCGAACAGGGCGAGGCCGATCCTTGGCTGGAGACCCAGCTCAAGCCCGAGCTGCTGGAGGCCGCCTGCGCCAAGGCCGGGGTGAAGCTGACGCTCCGCCGCCAGCCGCACTACGACCATTCCTATTTCTTCATCTCGAGCTTCATCGAGCACCACCTGCGCTGGCACGCGGAGCGGTTGGCCGTCTGAAACATCGTCCTTCTCCCCTTGCGGGAGAAGGTGTCGCCGAAGGCGACGGATGAGCAACTGTGTTGTTCAGGCGAGGGCGGGATTCCATTCCTGGCCGTTGCGCAACATGGCCAGGATGATGCCGAGCATGCGGCGTGCGACGGCGATG
>DATCFQ010000428.1:0-12250 GCA_036509495.1 Caulobacteraceae bacterium | reverse complement strand
ATTCGAACCCTCGATACGAGTTATCCCCGTATAACGGTTTAGCAAACCGCCGCCTTCAGCCTCTCGGCCACGTCACCCCAGTGGAGCCGCTGATCGCTTGCATCAGCGTCCCGTCCGCCGGTCGGGTCGCCCTTCGCGGCGGCGGGAGCCGGTAGATAGCCGAGGCGGGCGGCTTGGGGAATAGCCGCGGCCGGCCTGCGGCGCCGGGCCTGCAATTGGTTGCGCCCGTTAACGGCCGGCTCATTTCGGTCTGCGATCCTTGCTGGCCCACCCAGCGCCCTGCCTCATGACTGTTCCCGCCCGCCGATTCCCGTCCGAGACCACCGCGCCTGCGCCCGCTTCCGAGCCGGCGGCGGCCGAGGTCGCGCCGCTGCCTCGCACTCAGGCGCCGGCCAAGGGCAAGGAGCGCCGCACCCCCAAGACCATTCCCACGGCCGCTGCGTTCGAGCGCCGCAGCGGCGAGCGGCGGGGGCCCATGCGCCCCGAGCGGCTGACGTCGTCGCGCGCCCGCATGGACGGACGCACCTGCGAGCGCGCCTTCCGGCTGGGCGACGGGGCCCTGGTGAGCGGCCTCGGCTTGATCGTCGGGCCGCTGTCGCTGCCGGCCGGCCTGCTGGGCGCCACCATCGGCGGCGTGCTGCCCTACGCCCTGGGCGCCGCCCTGCTGCTCTGGTCGCTCAGGACCTTCGGCGCCTATCGCTTCGAGGCGCGCGAGAAGCTCTCCGGCAATCTGCTCCGCGCCGCGGTCGCCTTCGTCCCGGCCGTGGCGGTGGTGGCGCTGATGATGACGCGGGCGCCGTTCCGCATCGCCGGCCCGGCCCAGCTCTATCTCTGGCTCGGCCTGTCGTTCTCGGCCATCTATCTCGCCCACATGCTGTGGTGGCGGCTGGTCGAGCGCTGGCGCGCCGAGGGCCGGCTGACCCGCAACCTGGTGGTGGTCGGGGCCACCAAGAACGCCGAGCGCCTGATCAAGGCCCTGCTCGAGAGCCGCGAGGCCAATGTGCTGGGCGTGTTCGACGACCGGCTCGCCCGCGCCCCGCGCCAAGTGATGGGCGTGCCGGTGCTGGGCGACACCGCCAGCCTCGCCACCCACCGGCTGATCCCCTACGTCGACCGCATCGTGGTCGCCGTGCCGGCCAGCGCCCAGGGCCGCGTGCGCCAGATCATCGAGAACCTGCGGGTGCTGCCCAACCCCGTCTGCCTGTTCCTCGACTTCGAGGCCGGACGCGCCGGCGCCGCCATCGAGCGGCTGGCCAAGACGCCGCTGGCCCCCTTGGCGGGCGAGCCCCAGGACGAGGCGCGCGCCTTCAAGAAGCGGGTGCAGGACCTGGTGCTGGGTTCGCTGGCCCTGCTGGTCGCCCTGCCGATCATGGGGCTCCTGACCATCGCCATCCGGCTCGACAGCCCGGGCCCCGTGCTGTTCCGCCAGCGCCGCCACGGCTTCAACAACGAGGAGATCGTGGTCTGGAAGTTCCGGTCCATGCGCCATGCCCCCGGCGAGGACGGCGCCGCGCAGCAGGTCTCGGCCGGCGACGACCGGGTCACCCGCGTCGGCCGGCTGATCCGCAACAACAGCCTCGACGAGCTGCCCCAGCTGTTCAATGTGCTGAAAGGCGAGATGTCGCTGGTCGGGCCGCGCCCACACGCCATCGGCATGAAGACCGGCGAGGTGGAATCCGCGCGGCTGGTGGCCGAATACGCCCACCGGCACCGGCTGAAGCCGGGCGTCACCGGCTGGGCCGCGATCCACGGCTCGCGCGGGCCGATCGACACCACCCAGGCGGTGCGCCGCCGGGTGGAGCTGGATGTCGAATACATCGAGCGCCAGTCGCTCTGGCTCGACCTCTACATCCTGGCCATGACCCTGCCCGTCCTGATCGGCGACCGGGCGGCGGTGCGATAGAGCGCGGCATGGGCATGTTCTGGCGCGGGCTCGTCGGCTATCTGCCGGCCAACGTAGTGCAGGGGGTGGTTGGCCTGCTCAGCATCGTGGTGTTCACCCGCCTGCTGTCGCCGACGGCCTATGGCGCCTATGCGGTGGCCTTCTCGGCGGCGAGCCTCGCCCACACCCTGGTGTTCACCTGGCTGGAAGCGGCCATGGCGCGCTTCTATGCGCGGGAGGCCGAAGGCGGGCGGCTGGAGGACCACTTCGGCGCCATCTATCGGACCTTCGCCGTCCTGGCGGCGGCCTTCCTGCTGGTCGCGGGAACGGTCGCCTGGCTATTGCCGCTGGGCCCCGATCTGAAAGGCGCGGTGACCGCGGGGCTGCTGTGCGTCCCCTTGCGCAGCCTCGCCAAGCTGGCCCAGGAACACCGGCGCGCCGCCGGGCGCGTGCGGCCTTCGGCCCTGCTCGACATCGGCCAGAGTTCCGGCGCCTTCGTCATCGGCGCGGGACTGGCTCTGCTGGGCGCGGGCGGCGCGGCGCCCCTGCTGGGCGCGGGCCTGGCGGCCATCGCCTGCGCCGCCTTCGTGCTGCCGGGCGAGATCGCCCTGGCCCGGCGCGGCCATTTCGATCCCGAGCGGGCGGGCGAATACCTGCACTACGGCCTGCCGGTGTCGCTGTCCTTGATCCTGTCCCTGGCCCTGGCCACGACCGACCGCTTCATGCTGGCCGGCTTCCTCAGCCCCGCCAGCGTCGGCGTCTATCACGCCGGCTACAGCCTCTCGAACCGCACCCTGGACGTGCTGTTCATCTGGCTGGGGACCGCCGGCGGCCCGGCGGCGATCATGGCGCTGGAGCGCGGCGGCATGGCGGCGCTGAAGGAAACGGCGCGGGAACAGGCCTCGCTGATGCTGCTGATCTGTCTTCCGGCCGCCGCCGGCATCGCCCTGGTGGCCCATCCCCTGGCCGCGCTGATGGTCGGCGAGGGCCTCCGAGACGGCGCCGCGCGCGTCACCCCCTGGATCGCGGTGAGCGGCCTCTTCGCCGGGCTCACCACCTATTATCTGCACACCGCCTTCACCCTGGCGCGGCGCACCCGCCTGCTGCTCGTCGCCATGGCCATACCGGCGGCGGCCAACCTCGGCCTGACCCTGGTGCTGATCCCCCGCTTCGGCCTGGACGGGGCGATGTGGGCCACCACCGCCAGCTACGCCATCGGAGCCGTAGCCTCCTTCGCCCTCGGCCGCCGGGCCATGCCCCTGCCGATCCCGTGGGGCGCCCTGCTGCGCTGCGGCCTGGCGACGGCGGCCATGGCCGCGGCCGTGCGGCTGGTTCCGGCCTTTGGCGGCGTGGGCGAACTTCTCGCCAAGGCAGGGGTCGGGATGGTGGTCTATGGCCTTTGCGCCTTCGCGCTCGACGCCTCGGGCGTGCGCTCGCGCCGGCTGCAGATGGTGCGGGCCTTGCAGGGAGCGCCGGCATGAACGCGCCTGTCCAGGAGTGGGTCCTCGACAACGCCGCCTGGGCCGCGGCGCGGGCGAGGCTTTCGGTGCTGATCCCGTTCCTGAACGACGATCCGCGCCGGCTGATCGCGGCGCTGGACACCGAGGCTTCCGTGCTGGGCGGCGCCGTAGAGCTGGTGCTGCTCGATGACGGGGCCGGCGACGACGAGTTGGCGCGCAACGTCGGCGCCGCGATCGAAGCGCTCGCCCTGCCGTCTCGGCTGGTGCAGCTGCCCAAGAACGAAGGCCGCTCCAAGGGCCGCAACCGCCTGGCCCGCCACGCCCGTTCGGCGCGCCTGCTGTTTCTGGACAGCGACATGCTGCCCGACGCGCCCGATTTCCTGCGCCGCTACCTGGAGCTGCTGCGCGCCGAGGATCCGCCGGTGGCCTTCGGCGGCTTCTCGCTGAAGCAGGCGCCTGAGCATCCCGAGCACCGGCTGCACCGGCGCATGGCGTCGAGGTCCGACTGCGCCCCGGCCAAGCGGCGACGCAAGGCCCCGGCCAAATATGTCTTCACCTCCAACCTCCTGATCCGTCGCGACGTGTTCGAGACCGAGCGTTTCGACGAAGGATTCACCGGCTGGGGCTGGGAGGATGTGGAATGGGGCGTGCGCGTGGCGCGCAAGCACCCGATCCTGCACCTGGACAATCCGGCCACCCACCTGGGCCTGGATCCGGCTCGGATCATCGCCATGAAATACGAGCAGTCGGCGGCCAATTTCGCCCGGTTGCTGAGATCGCATCCGGACATCGTGCGCCGCTATCCGACCTATCGGCTGGCGCGGCTGATGAAGCTCATGCCCCTGCCCGGCCTCTGGCGGCCGGTGCTGAAGGCCATCGCCCTGGCCGAGCTGGCGCCGCTGCGGCTGCGCGCCTTCTGCATGCGGCTCTACCGGGTGGCCGTCACCGCCCAGGCGATCTGATGCAGGGCGCCGACCGGTCCTGGAAGGGCAAGCTCAGGCGGCGGATCGCGCGTCTCGAGGCGCGCCGCGCGGCGCCGGGCTCACCGCCGGGGCCGATGGTGTCCTTCAGCTTCGACGACGTCCCCGAGAGCGCCGCCGGCGCGGGGGCCGAAATCCTCGAGCGGCGCGGGGCGAAGGGAACCTATTTCATCGCCATGGGCCTGGCCGGCCAGGACGGGCCGATGGGACGCAATATCGACGCCGCCGAGATCCGGCGGCTGTCCGGCGCCGGCCACGAGATCGGCTGCCACACCTACTCTCACCTGAGCTGCGGCCAGGCGCCGCCCGGCCTGACCACCGGCGACGTGGAGCGCAACCGCAAGGCCCTGGAGGCCCTGGGCGTCCCCGATCCGGTGAGCTTCGCCTATCCCTACGGCGAGGTCTCCAGCCGCGCCAAGACGGCCCTGGGCGGCCGCTACGGCCTGCTGCGGGCGCTGCATCACGGTCTGATCCGCAAGGGATGCGACCTCAACCAGGCGCCGGCGGTGGGGATCGAGGGCCCGGGGGGCGAAGCGGTCGCCCGCCGCTGGCTGCACCGGGCGCTGACCGAGCGGGCCTGGCTGATCCTCTACAGCCACGACGTCCGCCCGGACCCCTCCCCCTACGGCTGCACGCCCGAGACCCTGGCCCGGCTGGTCGACGAAGCCCTGGAGGGCGGCGCCGAGGTGGTCACCGTCGCGGAGGGATGCCGGCGGATCGGCGCGTTGGGGTAGCGCTGAGCCGTCCAATCTCCCACCGTCATTCGCGGGCTTGTCCCACGAAGCCATGCGCCTGGGCAGCGCTCGTGAAGAGGACATGGCTCGTCCAGCGTCAGGCCTGACAACACCGGCAAACTTGCCTCAACTCAAAATCGCTGGATGTGGAACTGCCCGTCCTGCCCGTCGGCGTCGCCTTCCAGCAGCGGGTCAATATGACAGACCGAGGGCTCGATGATCTCGTTGTTCTTCTCCAGACGCATGATCACGGTCGGCTTGACCCAGGGCGTCTTCAGGACACCGGGGTCGGACACCGTGACGTCGTAGCGGATGGTGTCACCCACGCGGGCGAACCTCTCCGTCACCTCCATCTTGTCGGAATGGATGTAGCCGAACTCGCCCAGCCAGGTGTCTTGGTTGAAGTTCGTCGTGTGCACCACGAGGCTGTCGCCGACCCAATGAGCCTCGGAGTCGCCGTAGTAGGAAGCATCGGCGCCAGTCGGCATCTTGCCGCCGATCGGGATCAGTCGCCAAACCATGCCGGCCAGATCGGCGTACAGGAATACCAGTTCCCTGCTGTTCTCGACGATCCGTTGGGGCGCTCCCACACGGGGCAGCCCCGGCTGACCACAGTTGTAGACCTTGTCGGTCTTGTTATCGTGAAAGAACAGATCCTTCGTCTTCTGCTTCAGCTCGTCCTTGTAGTCGGGCTGGCTGCTCGCGTTCGCACCGGACGCCCTGGGCGCCTCGCTCGGGTCGCGAACCGTCTTCACCTCGATATTCCCTTTCGCGTCACGGGCGGTGTCGTACTGGAATGGCGGGATGGATCCTGTGCCGGAGAACCAGTAGCCCTCGAGCGAGGGGTGGCCATAGGCGCGCGGCGTGGGCCTCTGGGCGAGGGCGGCGTTCGAGACGCGCCGGCCGGAAGCCGCCGATTGAGCCCCGGCGGAGAGGGGGGCCAGGAGCGTAAGCGCCGCTACGGACGCGGCGCACAGTCGGATGTGTTTCATCGTTCTCTCCCCACTCTGATGGCTAGATCTTTGTATTTACGCGCGTTTTGTTCCGAAAACCGGTTCCCACTTTTCGGAACGCGCTCAGAGCTTCCAGGAGGCCCCATCCTCGAATTTCACGCCCTGCAGCGATCCGCCGGTGCGGCCGTCCTTCAGGGGATGGAAGGTGACGATGACCTTCGACCCGATCCGGCTGGACAGGTCGTCACGTTTGATGCCGGCCCGCAACATGAATGCAGGAGGCCCGGCTTCGAAGTGCCACTCGGCCATCTGGCCGTTGTCGCCGGGAACCATCACGATCATGGCGATGTGAGGGTTGTTCCAAGCCACGTCCTTCAGGGCGCCGGTGAGCTGGGTCGTCTTGGTCTGATCGAACATGGCGAAGGAATGATGGGCGTAAGCGGGCAGGACGCCGGTCGTCAGCCCCAGGGCCGCGGCGAGCGCCGCCACGGCGACGGATCGGATCTTCATTTTGCCTCCCTCATCATCGGTTGGCGCTGCAGGACGAGAATCGAGTCCTTGCCGCCCGCATTCCAGACGTGCTGTCAGGCTACGCAGTCCCGCCCCCGGATCAAGTCCGGGGGCTCCAGCCGGGAATGACGGTGTCCTTGTCGGAAGCGCCGGCGCGTAGCCCTAAGGCAGGATCGCCTTCAGGAACCCTGGCGCCTCGATCTGGCTGCGGTTGAAGACGATGCCGGCGCAGCGGCCGCCGGCCTGGTCGATGGCGTCGCGCAGGGCGGCGGGCGCGCGGGTGTCGGCGCCGTCGGCGGCCACCACCAGCACGGTCATGTCCATCAGGGCCGCCACGGCCAGCCCGGCCGGCGAGCGATCGGGCGAGGGGGAGTCGACCACCACCAGCTCGGCATGGCGGCGCATGGCGTTCCAGTAGTCGGGCGAGGCGACCAGATGGGCCCCCTGGCCGGCCGCGATGCGCTCGCGCCGGAAGCGGGTGACCCACAGGCGCGAGCCGCCGGCGTTCTGGCCCGAGAGATAGTTGGCGTCGGGGATGGCGCGGCCCTGGCGGTCGCGGCCCGGCGGCTGCACGGTGAAGAAACTGGAGCCGTCGGGCGAGGCGATGGCCGGCCTGCCGAGGACGCCATAGCGTCCGGCGTCGGCGCTGACCGCCGCATGCTGGCCGGGACCCATCAGGTCGAGGTCGATCAGCCAGACCGGCCGCTGGGCGCGTCCGGCGGCGAAGCGGGCGAATTCGCGGGCGATGGTCGAGCAGCCCTCTCCGCGCGTGGCGCAAATGAACTGCACCACCCGTCCACGGCCTGGCCGCGGCGGGCCGAGCGAGGCCCACAATTGCGCCATCTCGGCCGTCAAATTCACCATCACCCGAATCGCAAGACGCGCAGGCCTTCCAGGCTAAAGCATTACGCGAGCCGCCCAAGCGTCAGCGTTAGAAACGTCCAGGTCCGGCTCAGGCTTCGCGCTTGTAGCCGGCCGAGGCAAGCACCGGCAGGTCCAGGGTCCGCGAGGCGGAGGACGCGGTGGGGAATCCGCGGCGGGTGAACATCCGCGCCAGGCCCAGGCAAAGGGCGGTGAAGGCCGCGAACACGAAGGCCAGCAGCAGCACCGGCTTCCTCAGGCTCTTGCCGGCGGCCGGCGGGGTGGGCCGCTCGACCACCCGCACGGCGCCGAGACCGCGGCCGGCGACGCCCTGGGCGTCGGCCTCCTGCTTCTTCTGGATCAGGCCCTTGATGTCGTCCTGCAGCAGGCCGCGGTTGCGGGTCAGGTCCAGGTACTGGGGCTCGATTTCGTTGAGCTTCTGGCGGCGGGCGGCGATCTGGGCGAGCTGGTCGCCCAGCTCAGCCTGGCGGTCGTGCAGCGAGGCGCCTTCGGCGTTGAGCTGGATCTGCTCGGTCTGGATGGTCTGGTAGAGCGGATTGACCCCGATGCGCGCGGCGCCGGGACTGGCCGCGCCCTGGGCCACCAGCGCCTGCAGCGAGGCGATCTTCTCGTCGACGTCCTTCACCGGCTGGCTCGACGGCGTGTAGCGCGAGAGCAGGTCCTGGCGGTCGATGCGCAGCTGCAGCAGCTTGGCGGCCGCGGCCGGATCGGTGTCGTGATAGAGCTTGATCTCGGGGCTGACCGCCGCGATCTGGCGGCCGATCTCGCCCAGCCGCCCGGCGATCTCCTTCAGCCGCGCCTGCACCCGGTAGTTCTCGTCGGTGAGCGAGCTCTGCAGATTGTTCAGCGAGGTCTTCTCGGCGTCGAAATCGGTGACGGCGTTGTCCACGAGGAATTTCTGATAGTCGGCGTCGGCCTGGGCCAGCTGGTCCTGGAAGCTCTTCAGCTGCTGGTCGAGCAGGGACTGGGACGTCCCCTGCAGGATCGAGCTGCGATAGGCCAGGTAGTCGTCGAGCAGGCGGTTCAGCACCAGGGCGGCGCGGGCCGGGTCGGTGTCGGTATAGGTGATGCGGATCACGTCGTTGTCGGGGGCGGTCTCGACCTTGAGGTTGGTCCCCATGGCCGCCGCCGCAGCGTCGCGCAGCTGCACCTTCTTGGCGGGCGGGGCGGCGGCATAGGCCTTGGCGCGGCCGGGCATCACCTCGGCCATGCCGAGCTCGTCGATGACGCGCCGGCGCAGCTCCTGGCTGTTGAGGATCTCGACCTCGGACTGGACCAGCTGATCGTTGGCGGGGATGGCGCCGCGGGCGGCGTCGCCGACGTTGGGCTGGTAGACGTACTCCGGACCCAGGCGGACCAGGAGGCTGGCGTGGGCCGGATAGCGGGTCTTCATGGTCAGGGCGACGCCGAGGCCGATGGCCAGCAGCACCAGGAAGACGGCCAGCATCAGGAAGCGGTCGCGCCAGAGCAGGGCCCCGACGTCGGAGGCCGCATAGCGCGGACGGCCGGCCCAATCGCCTCCGGCCGGCGTGGCGCCCGAACTCCATGTGCTGGAATAGGTCATCGACTCCGCTTCGGCCCTGCCCTCGCCACACTGACGAGACGCCATTAACCGTTGGTTACCCATTCTCCTTAAGATTTGGGCAGCGCCGCCCTGGGCGAGAGTACGCGTGACATGACGCTCCGACCCTTCGTCCGGCTGGGCTCAGCCCTCCTTGCCATCGCGGCGCTGAGCGCCTGCGCGAGTCGCGACATGGGCGGTCCGTCCGGCCGCTTCGCCTATTCCGACCGCGCCGCCCGCGCAGATTCGGCCACCGCCTTCCCCGATATCGGCTACGCCGCCTGGCGCGACGAGGAGCCGGCCTATCGGCTGTTCCCGGGCGACGAGCTCGACATCGCCGTACCCACGGCCCCGGAATTGTCCAAGACGGTGATCGTCCAGCCCGACGGCCGGGTCAGCCTGCCCCTGGTGGGCCCGGTGATGGTGGCCGACCGCACCACCCTGCAAGCCCAGGACGCGCTCGACGCCGCCTACGCCAGCCAGCTGCGCCGGCCGGAAGTCTATGTGACGGTGAAGACCGCGGGCCCCCTGAAGGTGTTCGTCGGCGGCGAGGTCGACAAGCCCGGGGTCTATGACATGCCCGGCGACATCAATTCGCTGCAGGCGGTGATCCAGGCCGGCGGCTTCAAGACCACCGCCAGGCGCGAACAGGTGGTGATCATTCGCCGCGGCGGCGACGGCCGGGCGATGATGCGGACGGTGAATCTGAAACAGGGGCTCGCCTTGCCTGGCCAGACCGACCTCGTGCCGCTGCGGCGGTTCGACATCGTCTATGTGCCGCGCACCGGCCTGGCCAGCGCCGGCGTGTTCATGCAGCAGATCAAGGACCTGATCCCCGGCAACGTCGGCTTCGACTACGCCGTGACCAACTCGGCCAAGATCTTCTAGAGCCCGATGAGCAGCCTGGATCTGGAAGCGTGGCTGCGCGGCATGCCGGGCGCATCCCACACCTTCGAGACCGCACCCGAGCGGCTCTATTCGCCGGCCGACCTCTACCGCGGCTTCGACCCCGACCGCCCGGAGACGCTGAGGGACTGCTTCGACGCCGGAGTGGTCCGCTGGCTGACGGGGCTCGCGTTGTCGCCGCGCAGGCTCTCCACCGGCGAGACCATCGCCGCGCGGCTGCACGACACCGCCATCGACCGGCTGACGGCGGCCATGGTGCTGAAGCACAGGCCGTCGGTTGCGATGATGGGCAGCCATGCGATCTCGCGCGCCCATCCTGCGTTCCTGCAGTTCGCCCTGATCGCGCGGGCGCTGCGCCGGCAGGGCTATCTGGTGATCAGCGGCGGCGGCCCGGGCCTGATGGAGGCGGCCAACTTCGGGGCCTTCCTGGCCCCCTGCCCCGACGACGTGCTGCCCGAGGCCCTGCGGATCCTGCGGGCGGCGCCGAGCTACCGGGACGCCGGCGCCTGGGCGGCATCGGCCGCTGAGGCCCGCGCCTTCGCCCTGCGGCGCATGGCGGGCGGGAGCCCGGACGCCTTATGGACCTCGGCGGCGCCCGAGGCCGCCTACAGCCTCGGCCTGCCGACCTGGTATTATTCGACCGAGGCGCCCAACCTGTTCGCCACCCACCTCGGCAAATACTTCTTCAACAGCCTTCGCGAGGACGGCCTGGTCAGCGTCGCCACCGCCGGCATCGTCTTCGGCATGGGCGAGGCCGGAACGATCCAGGAGATCTTCCAGAATGCGTCGCTCAACTACTACCGCGCGCCCGGCAGGGCCCCGACGCCGATGGTGTTCGTGGGAAGGGAGTACTGGTCCCCGTCAGCCAGGGCGGCGCCGGTGGGCGGAACGGTCGATCAGATGCGAAAGCCGGTGATGCCGCTCATCCAGGCGATGGCCGTTCAGGCCGGGGCGCCGTTCGACCGGGTGGTCAGCGCCTGCGACACTGTCGAGGAGGTCGTGGCGGCGATCATGAACCCCGGCCCGACGGCCGAAGGGTCCGGCTGCATCGCCGAGGCGAGGCTGGCCGCCGCCGAGCGCTGATCTCGCGAAGGCCGGCGCGCCTCAGGCGCTGGCCAGCCACTCGCGGGCCGCGCGCTGGGCCTCGGCCACTTCGGTGTGGTCCATCTCCTGGCTCAGTTCCTTGCGGTAGACCTTGGCCTCGACCGAGCCGCGCATGGCGGCCAGGTTGAACAGCATATGGGCCGAGACGTAGTCGAGCGGCGCGCCGCCCTGGCCGGTGGAATACAAAAGGCCGAGCTTGAACAGCTCGTCCCCCGAACAATCCGGCGCCGGCAGCGGTATGCCAGCCAGCGGGCGCCCCTCAGTGCATGCCAACATGTGTGTCCCCGTTTGCCCCAACGGCTTCTGCCGCCGGTCCTCGGAGACTAAGAAAAGGTCCCGCCTGCTGAACATATAGTTAAGCGGGGAAATACCCTACCGAGTCTTAGCCAACAAAGTTGTCGGCAGGGCTCAGACTGTAAACGAAGCCTCACCGGGCGATGAAGACATGATGAAGGCTGGGCGGCCACGCGAGGGGCTCGGTAACATTCCGGGCGGAAGCGCCGGCCGCTATTTCCTGGCGCGCTGGCCGAACAGGACGTTGCGGGCCTGCTCGCCCGCCGCGCCGGCGGCGGCGGCGGTGTGCACGAGGTCGCGGCCCTTCTGGTCGGCCGCCTTGACCGCCTCGCGCTCGCCGATGCGGGCGACCCAGGCGAGGAGCTCGTCGAAGCCTTCGTGGATGCCGGGATTCAGCATGGCCATGCCGCGCACCCACGGATAGCAGGCCATGTCGGCGATCGAATAGTCATCGGCGACGAACGCGCGCCCCTTCAGCCGCTTGTCGAGCACCCCGGCCAGCCGCTGGTACTCGGTGACATAGCGGTTGGCGCCATAGGCGACGTAGCGCTGATCGGGGAGCATCTGGCGGGCATAGGTGCGGAAGTGGTTGGCCTGGCCGGCCATCGGCCCGAGACCCGCCATCTGCCAGTAGAGCCATTCCTCGACGGCGACCCGCCCCCGCTCGTCGGAGGGATAGAACTTGCCGGTCTTGCGGCCGAGGTACTGCAGGATGGCGCCGGACTCGAACACCGAGATCGGCTTGCCGCCCGGGCCCTCCGGATCGACGATCGCCGGCATGCGGTTGTTGGGGCTGATCTCGAGGAACTCGGGCTTGAACTGGTCGCCCTTGCCGATGTTCACCGCGATCAGGTTGTAATCGACGCCCATCTCCTCGCAGGCGATGGTGATCTTGGTCCCGTTGGGCGTGGGCCAGAAATAGACGTCGATCGGGGCAGGCATGGGCATCTCCTCTCAGTCGGGGCGCAACATGGTCGAAACCGG
>DATCFQ010000427.1:0-3885 GCA_036509495.1 Caulobacteraceae bacterium | reverse complement strand
CCTTGCCGGCCGCCAGCGCCCTCAGCCCCTCGACCGCCGGGCGCGCCATGCCCAGCGCCACACCGCAGAGCCCCAGGCCGAAATAGGTGAAGGGCAGGCGGAAGATCGGGTCGGGATGGTTGGATTGGCCGCTGAAGGCCCGCACCCACATCTCTTCGGTCGTGAAGGCGTCGGTGCAGGTGTAGTCGGTGCTGCCGGTGCCGCGCATGCCGCCCACGTCCCAGACATCGAGCATGCAGGCGGCGTCCTTGGGCAGCAGGAACTGGCGTGTCTCGGGCGAGCCGTCGGGGTTCATCAGCTGCTTGCCGTCCTCGTGTACGAAGGCGCCGAGGATTACCCATTTGGACTGGTGCACGCCGCTCATCCAGCTCCACTTGCCGGTCAGCTTCCAGCCGCCGTCGACGCGGACCGCATTGCCCGACGGGCCGACCGTGCCGGCGATGGCGCAATCGGGATCGGCGAAGAATTGCTTGAGCCGCTCCATCGGCAGCATGCCCACCAAGGGCGAGCAGGTGGAGGCGAGGGCGAAGTTCCAGCCCACCGAGCCGTCGTAGGACGCCAACTCCTGGCAGAGGTCGAAATAGGCGAGAGGATCCAGGCCCGCGCCGCCGAGGTCGACGGGGACGAGGATGCGGTAGAGGTCGTGATCGAGGAAGGCGTCGGCGACGGCGTCGGGCAGGCGCTTCAGCCGCTCAGCCTCGGCCCGATTCGCCTCGATCAGGGGGCGCAGCTCCCTGACGCTCCGCTGCACGTCTTTGAGACGCTCGCCCATTCGTTAGCCCCCTAGCTTTTCCATCACGCTATGAGGCGGGGAGGGGCGGTGCAAGTTCAACAGCCCGGCGGCGGCTGGAAGGCGCGGTAGCGGTCCTCGAGCAGGCGGGCGAACTTCAGGGTGGTCAGGTCGCCGAAGCGGGGCCCGATGATCTGGACGCCGATCGGCAGGCCGTCTGAGCTGAGGCCGATCGGGGCCACGCTCGCAGGCAGATGGGCCAGGCCGGCGTAGCCCGCCCAGAAAAGCTGGTTCTCGAAGGGGACTTCGTGGCCGTTGATGGCGATGGTCCGCACCTGGGGCGGGACCTCCGAGTGCGGGAAGGCCGCCGTGGACAGTGCCGGGCAGATCAGGACGTCAAAGTCCTCGAAAAAGGCCGCCCACTTGGCCGCTACCTCGAGCCGCTGCTCGTTCACCCTGAGCCAGTCGCGGTGGCTGAGGCAGACGCCATAGGCGTTGGCCAGCTCCACCTCGCGGGTGCGCCCGTCGATCCCCTCGGCGCGGGCTCGCGCCACGGCGAAGTCCGGGTCAGGGACGGCGGCGGCCGCCGCGGCGCGCAGCAGGATCAGATAATGGATGTGGAGGGCGTGGCTGTCGAAGTCGGGCCGGGCGCCCAGGGACACCTTGGAGCCCTCGCGGGACAGGAATTCGCCAAGCGCCTCGATCTGGCTCTGGACCGGCGCATCCACCTCGGCGAAGGGGTCGTCGCTGACCACGGCGACGCGGAAGTCCCTGAGGGAGGTCTGCCCGGCTTCGGGCAAGGCGAGCGACCACGCCTTGGCATTGTCGCCGTCGGGGCCGGCGATGATCCGCAGCGCCAGCTCCAGGTCCGCCGCGCTACGCGCCATCGGCCCGACGACAGCGATGTCGGTCGGCTGCCGGATCGGCGTCAGCATGTGGCCGGTCTGGGGCGCGATGCCCCAGGTCGGCTTGTGACCGAAGACGCCGCAGTAGTGGGCCGGGTTGCGGATCGAGGAGGCGATATCGCTGCCGAGTTCCAGGCCCGTGAGACCCGCCGCCAGGGCCGCCGCCGAGCCGCCGGAGGAGCCGCCGGGCGTCCGCCCGAGGTCCCAGGGGTTGTTGGTGCGGCCGTAGACGGGATTCCAGCTCTGGCCGTCCATCAGGCCCGGCGGGACATTGGTCTTGCCGAACACTACCGCGCCAGCGCCGATCAGCCGCTCGACCACCGTGGCGGTGGAGGTGGCGATGTTCTCCTTGAATTCGGGAAAACCGAAAGTGGTCGGCAGGCCCGCCAGATGGAAGGACTCCTTGATGGTCATCGGCACGCCATGCAGCGGGCCGACGGTTTCGCCCTTGGCCGTGGCGGAGTCGGCGGCATCGGCCGAGATCCGTGCGCGATCGAAATCGCGGACCACCACCGCATTGACCTGCGGGTTCAGACGTTCGACGCGGTCGATGTAGTGCTTGAGCAGCTCTCGGGAGCCGATCTCTCGTTTGCGGATACGCTCGGCGAGCGCGGTCGCGGAGGCGAACGCCAAATCGGTCATGGTCCGGATATTCCTTTCAGCTCGGCTCGAAGAAGCGGTTCGGCGGCCGCTGCAGGCCGAGGTTTTCGCGCAAGGTGGTCCCCTCGTACTCGCGCCGGAAGATGCCGCGCCGCTGCAGCTCCGGGATCACCTTGTCCACGAAGTCGTCCAGGCCCTCGGGCAGGAACGAGAACAGGATATTGAATCCGTCGCTGCCTTCGGCCTCCAGCCACTCCTGCATCTCATCGGCGATACTGGACGGCGTGCCGACGAAGGCGAGGCCGCCCCAGCCGCCGAGCCGCTGGGCCAGCTGGCGCACGGTCAGGCCCTCCCGCCGCGCCATCGCCAGCACGCGGTCGCGCCCGGAATGGCTGGCGTTGGTCTGGGGCACGTCGGGCAGCAGGCCGTCCAGATCAAACTGAGTCACGTCGTGGCCGAGCCAGACCGAGAGCGAGTGGATGGCGCTCTCCTCGTAGACCAGGGCGTCCAGGCGCGCCCGCTTGTCCCTGGCCGCGGCCAGGCTGTCGCCCACCACTACGAAGGCGCCGGGCAGCATCTTCAGGGAGTCGCGGTCCCGGCCGAGCTTGTCCATCCGACCCTTGATGTCGGCGTAGAGGCGCTGGCCCTGTTCGAGCGTATCGGAGGGCGAGAAAACCGCCTCGGCGGTCTCGGCGGCGAGCTGGCGGCCGGCCTCGGAGGCGCCGGCCTGGACGATCACCGGCCAGCCCTGGATCGGCCGGGCGATGTTGAGCGGCCCTCGCACGGAGAAGTATTTCCCCTTGTGATCCAGCACGTGCATCCGCTCCGGATCGAAGAACATGCCGCTCTGTTGGTCGCGAACGAAGGCGTCCTCGGCGAAGGAGTCCCAGAGTCCGGTGACCACGTCGTAGAATTCCCGCGCGCGGCGATAGCGCTCGTCGTGCTCCATGTGCTCGTCGAGGCCGAAATTCAGCGCCGCGTCGGGGTTGGAGGTGGTGACCACGTTCCAGCCGGCCCGGCCGCCGGAGATGTGGTCGAGCGAGGCGAACCGGCGGGCCACATGATAGGGCTCGTCGAAGGTGGTCGAGCCGGTGGCGATCAGGCCGATATGCCTGGTGGTGACCGCCAGGGCCGAGAGCAGGGTCATCGGCTCGAACGAGGTCACCGTATGGCTCCGCCGCAAGGCCTCCATCGGCATGTTCAGCACGGCCAGGTGGTCGGCCATGAAGAAGGCGTCGAACCTGCCCCGCTCCAGCGTGGCGATGAAGCGCTGCATGTGGGCGAAGTTGAAATTGGCGTCGGCGAACGCGCCCGGATAGCGCCAGGCTCCGGTGTGGATGGTCGCCGGGCGCATGAAGGCGCCGAGCCTGAGCTTACGATCCTGAGCCACGCGCGGTCTCGAACCTGCTGTTGGGTGAGGCGTGATCTCTGTCCGCCGGATGCGCCCTGGAGGCAAGCACCTGACCATCGCCACAGGATGAATCCCAGGTCCGGGAACCCTCAGCCGTTTCGGTCGCTCCGTTAACATGTCGGCCGCCATCCTCGCCCTGATCTCCACGCTCGCGATGTCCAGCCAGCTTGCGCCGGCCGAATCCGCCGCGCCGCCGGCTAGGGTCTCGATCGTGGCGGCGTGCACGGCGGCTGCGCCGG
>DATCFQ010000426.1:0-2184 GCA_036509495.1 Caulobacteraceae bacterium | reverse complement strand
TCCCCCCAGGTCCAGCGCCGGCGGGAACAGGCGAATGTAAGCCTGCACCATATGGATTTGCCCGTCGTACACCTTGAACATTTCCCAGGCGGTCAGCTTGTCCGAGCCCGGGCCGCGCTCGTTCCACGACAGGCGCATGATCACGATCCCCGCGCGCTCGTCGACCACGATTTCCCGCACCGTGACCCGGCCCAGCCTCTCGAAGATCGCCAGGGACTGCTCGCCGATGTCGTCGCAGCCCTTGGCGAAGGTGCAGCCCGGCCCCGCCATGAGGTTCCCGTTCTCGAGACGATAGGCGTCCTTGGCGAAGGGGGTCCCGATCGCATTGAAGGTCTTGGCGTTGCTGAGGCCGCGCGGGTAGAACATGGCGATCTCGATGGCCTTGTCCCGCGTCGCGAGCTGTTCCGGTCGGGGGACGATGTTCATCGCCTCTGCCGGCGCGCCGCTGTAGGCGTCGACGTTGAAGATCAAGCCGTCCGCGCGGCTGCGAGTCGCCACCAGCTCGAGCTCGCTGAGCTTCTGCTCGCCGTCGACCTTGACCCGCACCACGAGGATGACCGGCGCGCCGGATTCCTCGACCATCACGCCCGCGACGGCCTGACCCGCGCGCTCGTCGAGGATGTCCTGGCGGTAGCCGCGCAGCTTGGTCACCGAACGGACGAGGCCGACCTTGTCCCGAGGCTTCTCGACGCCGTCCTCGGTGACGCGCAGGGTCGGGGCGACCGCCAGCTTGCCGACGTCATGCTGGACCAGGGCGTAGAGCACCTCGGTGATCTTGCCGCGCAGGCACTCGCGGTCGCACGCCGGGGCCGCGGCGGCGGGCGCGGGGGCCCGGTGCGCGGCGAAGGCGGTGGACGACCAAAGGATCAGGCACAGTACAAGGACGCTTTTCATGGTTTCTCTCCCCCGGTGGCCGAGGTTAGGGCGTCCGGTCGGCGACGGGAAGCAGGGATCGACGAGGATGGTGCGGCGCCTCTCGGCTAGGGCCATTCGAGGCCCCCAATCCAGACGAGAAGTCTGATTTCGCCAGATCCCAACTTCTAGTCGCCCTTCACAGCTCGGCAGGGGCAAGGCTCGTTCCACGGATCAGGTCGGCGGCCTTTTCCCCGACCATGATCGAGGGCGCGTTGGTGTTGCCACCGGGGACCGTCGGCATGATCGAGGCGTCGGCGACGCGCAGGCCTAGGGTCCCGTGCACCCGCAGCTGGGGGTCGACCACCGACATCGGATCGTGGCCCATCTTGCAGGTTCCGACCGGGTGGTGGGACACAAGGCAGACCTTCTTCAGATAGGCCTCGAACTCGGCGTCGGTCTGGACCTGCATCCCCGGCATGACCTCCTCGGCGACCAGGCTGGCCAGGGGCTCGGTCTGGAACACCTGCCTGGCGATGCGCAGCCCCTTGATGATCGCAGCCACGTCGCTGCACTCGGCGAACAGGTTCAGGAAGATCTTCGGCGCATCGCGCGGATCGGCCGAGCGCAGGGTCATCCAGCCCCGGCTGTCCGGATGCAGCAGCACGGCCAGCGCGTTGATCTGGTCCTCCTGCATGGGCTGAAGGCCCGGGAACCAGGGCCGTGCGTCCATCCGCGAGGGATTGAAGAAGATCTGCATGTCCGGCCGCTCGAGCTCGGGGCGGGTGCGCACCTGGGCGTGGGCGGTGGTGGCCTGCACCGAGAACGGGCCGCCGCCGAGGAACCACCAGTTGGCGAGGTTGACCACCAGCCTGTCCCACCTGAGGTGCCTGAGCAGCGAGATCGGCCGGCTGGTGCGATAGGCGATGAAGAAGGAGGCGTGCTCGGAGAGGTTCCGGCCCACGCCGGGCGCATCCAGCACCGGCTCTATGCCGAGCTGACGCAGCTCCTCGGCCGGGCCGATCCCCGACAGCATCAAGAGCTGGGGCGAGTTGTAGGTCCCGCCGCAGAGCACCACCTCGCGGCCGGCGCGGGCCGTCTTCACCTGGCCCTCGTGGGCGTATTCGACGCCCACCGCCCGCCTGCCCTCCAGGATCACCTTGTTGGCCAGGGCGCCTGTGCGGATGGTCAGGTTCGGGCGACGGCGGATCGGCTTCAGGAAGGCCTCGGCGGTGGAGGCCCGGCGGCCCTTCCAGTGGGTGAACTCCGGGACGGAGAACCCCTCGGGGATGTGGCCGTGCAGGTCGGGGCTTTCCTGGTAGCCGAGCGTCT